>JBEVDP010000001.1:0-4203 GCA_040513235.1 Acidimicrobiia bacterium
GAACTTCAACGCATCCGCGACAGCGGCATAGGGCGGTTCGTCGACGACGGCGAAGACGAGCCCGGCCAGGCCGAGCATCGCGCCTTCAAGTGTCTTCAACGCGACGTTGCCTGTGAAACCATCGGTGACGATCACGTCGGCGCCCGCGCTCAACAGGTCGCGGCCTTCCACGTTGCCGATGAAACCCTTCACGTCCGCCAGGAGCGCGAACGACTGCTTGCGCAGTTCGTCGCCCTTGCCGGCCTCCTCGCCGTTCGACAGCAACGCGATGGTCGGTTCCTCGATGCCGAGCCGAACCTTCGCGTACTCGCGTCCGAGCAGGGCCCACTGCACGAGCCAGGCGGCTTCGGGATCGACGGTGGCGCCGACGTCGAGCAGGAGACTCAGGCGCGTCGTGCCGGGGACGGGGATCGGTGCGGCGATCGCCGGCCGTTGCACACCGCGGATGCGGCCCATGCGCAGCAGCGCCGCGGCCATCGTGGCGCCGGTGTTGCCCGCGCCGACCATCGCGTCGGCACGGCCGTCCTTGACGGCGACCGCGCACTGGACGAGCGACGAGTCCTTCTTGGTGCGCACGGCGTTGGCGGGCTCGTCGTCCATCGCGACGACCTCGCTCGCGGGAAGGATCGTGACGCCGGGCGGTGCTGAACCGCCGGGAAGGTGCGCGGCGAGGACCTCGGGCCGGCCGGCGAGCAGGATGTCGACGTCGAGCGTTGCCGCGGCTGCGAGCGCGCCGGCAACGATCGCGGCGGGCGCGTGGTCGCCACCCATCGCGTCGACTGCGATCGTGGGCCGGGCCCCACCCCTGGGCGCGATGCCGGGCGCCGTCATCGCGGTCCCGTCATCGGCCATCTCGCCTCTCCTGTCAGTCGACGTCGACGACCTGACGGCCTCGGTACCAACCGCAGTTCCCGCACACCGTGTGCGGAAGCTTGGACCCTCCGCAATTCGGGCACAGCGAGTGCGGCGGAAGGGTGAGCCGCATGTTGGCCGACTTCCGCGAGTGGGTGGCGGATCGGCTCATCTTGCGCTTCGGGACGGCCATCGGAAGGCTCCTCAGAGGTCGAGCGACCGCAAGGCCGCCCAGCGGGGGTCGGAATCGTCGATTTCGCAGCCGCAGTCAGTCGAGTTCCGGTCGGCGCCGCAGTTCGGGCAGAGGCCCGCGCAGTCGTCGGCGCACAGCGGAACGGCCGGCAATTCAAGTGCCACGGTGTCGCGCACGAGCGGCTGGAGGTCGAGTTGGTCGCTGTCGAGAGCGTAGGTCTCGCCCTCGAGGGGGTCGGTCTCGAAGAGTTCGTCGACGTGGATCTCGAGGTCGCCGGTGAGGGGCTGGAGGCAGCGGCTACACAGCCCGCCCCACGTTGCGTGCACGATCCCGCGCGCAACGATGCCCTCGGAGATCCGTTCCAACGTGCCGATGAACTGCACCGCCTCCGAGGCCGGCACCTCCGCGACGCCGTTGCCGAGGTCGGAAACCGGGCCCGCGACGTCGACCGCGCGCGAGGCACCAGGCCTGCGGAGCAGGTCGGACACCGAGATGCGCAGCGGGTTGGCGGTGGTCATGAGAGTGCCTTCGGGACCTCGGAACCTCGTCGAGGTCACTCGCGAAAGTCCCGGCCAGGGGCGCGAAATGCACCACCGAGGCCGTGGATGCCGCCGGATCGTAGCAGGTCAGGTGCCGTGCTCGGCCACCCCAGACCACTCTGGCCGGGCTCCCCGCCACCATCCGCGCGAGGGCGCAAGATCACTCACATCTGATGTGGAGGCCCGCGTCTGGAATGCGGACATGTTTCCTCACGCGTTGATGTGAGGAAACGCGGCTTCCGGTCTAGCTGTCGTCCTGGTCGAAGAATTCGGCCATCTCTTCGGCCTCTTCTTCGGCGGGCACGGCGTCGATGTGCACCTGGAGCCGCTCGCGGCCCTTCTGGACCTGCTGCATGGTGCGGTCCAGAACGACCTCGAACGCGGCGAGCTTCCGGTCCACGTAGTCCTCGGCTTCATTGCGGATCTGCGCCGCGTGGCGGTCACCGGCGTCGATGATCGCTTCCGCGGTCCGGCGGGCTTCCCGCACGACCTCCGTGCGTTCCACCATGCGTTCGGCGCGCACCCGCGCCGCTTCGATGATGCGTTCGGCTTCGCGCCGGGCTCGCTCGAGGACGTCCTCGCGCTCCTTGAGGAGCCACCGTGCTTCGCGGAGCTCCTCCGGCAATCCTTCGATCGCGTCGCCGAGGATCTCGCCGAACTCTTCGCGGTTCACCATGACCGATGACGACAGCGGCATGGCCCGCGCGTTCTCGAGCAGTTCCTGCAACCGCAAGAGCAACATGCGGGTGTCAGGCGCGGCCTCCGGATCTTCTTCGAACGTCACCCGGAACCTCCCGCCCGGTTGGCGAACGCCTTGTCGAGACGCTCCCCGACCGACTTCGGCACCATGCTCGACACGTCACCGCCGAAGCGGGCGACTTCGCGCACGAGGCTCGAAGACAAGAACGAGTACTGCGGGCTGGTTGAGATGAAGAACGTGTCGATGCCCGACAGGCGCTGGTTCATCTGGGCCATCTGGAGTTCGTAGTCGAAGTCCGACACCGCGCGCAGGCCCTTCACGATCGCGTTCGCGCCTTGGGCCGCGGCGTAGTCGACGAGCAGGCCCTCGAACGCGTCGATTCGCACGTTGGCAAGGTGCCCGGTGACGTCCCGCAGCAGTTCTTGGCGCTCGTCGAGCGTGAACAGCGAGTTCTGCTTCGACGGGTTGGAGATCACGGCAACGATGACGTCGTCGAAGTGACGCGCGGTGCGCTCGATGATGTCGATGTGTCCGTTCGTCACCGGGTCGAACGAGCCCGGGCACAGGGCCGTGGCCAACGCAGGCTCCTCAGTTGGTTTGCAGGAAGAAGACGAGCGTATCGCCGAAGGCGCGCTCCCACCCGACCTCGAAGCCGGCCGGTGGATCGCTCGGTGTCCGTTCCGGTCGTTCGAGCACGACGTACGCGTCGGCGCTGAGCAGGTCAGCCGTGGTGAGACCGGTCAAGACCGCGGCGATGTCGTCGTCGGCGGCGTCGTACGGCGGGTCGGCGAACACGAGGTCGAACGGCGCCTCACGCGGCCGCGGCCCGACGACGAAGCGGGCCGCGTCCTCGCGCAGGACGCGCGCGCGGTCGGCGAAGCCAACCATCGCGACGTTCTCGGTGACGATATTCGCCGCGATCCGTTCGCGCTCGACCAGCACCGCGCGCGCGGCGCCGCGCGAGATGCTCTCGATCCCGTACGCGCCGGTGCCCGCGTACAGGTCGAGCACCGACGCGTCCACGATCGAGTGACGCGCGTGCAGCGCGGAGAACACGGCTTCGCGCACCATGTCCTTCGTCGGACGCACGCCGTGCTCCGGAACCGCGAGCCGCCGCCCGCGCGCCGAGCCCGCGATCACCCGTACGCCGCGGTGTTTCACGACTGGCGCTCGCTCATGACTTGAACAGGAACTCGACGTCATCGCCGAGCAGGTCGGCGACCTCCTCGCGCAGCTGACCGTGCGCGGCGAGGTCGGGGTCGGCGTCGAGGATGCTTTCGGCGACGCGGCGCGCTTCGAGCACGATCGGCTCGTCGCGCGGGATGCGTCCGAGTTTCAAGTCGCTGAATCCCGACTGCCGCTCGCCGAACACCTCTCCCGCGCCGCGGATCTCGAGATCCTTCTCCGCGAGGAGGAACCCGTCGGTGGACGCAGCCATCGCGGCCATACGCTCGATGCCGTCGTCGGTCGTGGGATCCGCGAAGAGGAAGCACCACGACTCGCCGCCGCCGCGTCCGACGCGTCCGCGCAGTTGGTGGAGCTGGGACAGGCCGAAGCGGTCGGCGTCCTCGACGATCATCACCGTCGCGTTGGGGACGTCGACGCCGACCTCGATCACCGTCGTCGCGACCAGCACGTCGAGGCTGTGGCTCCGGAACGCGTCCATCACCGCCTCCTTCTCCTTCGACGGCAGCTGGCCGTGCAGCAAACCGAGCCGCAGCCCGGCGAGCTCCTCGGCCTGCAAACGCTCGAACTCGGCGGTGGCAGCTTTGGCCTCGATTTTCCCCTTCTCTTCTACCAACGGGCACACCACGTATGCCTGGTGACCGGCTTCGACCTCGTCGCGCAACTGCTTCCACGCGGCCGCGTGCGAGAGCGGGCTCGGGTCCACCATCTTCGTGGTGATCGGCGTGCGGCCC
>JBEVDP010000002.1:0-11578 GCA_040513235.1 Acidimicrobiia bacterium
CCGACGAATCCGCACTGCGTTACGACATCGGTCTCGAGAAGATGATGTGGGGCGCCGACTACCCGCACACCGAAGGTACGTGGCCGCGCACGCGCAAGTCGCTCGCACGGTGCTTCAACGGCATCCCGACCGATGAGGTCCGAGCGATCCTGACCGACAACCCGGCGCGCTTGTACGGCTTCGACATCGACGCGCTCCGTCCGGTCGCCGATCGCATCGGCCCGACGATTCAGGAGCTGACCGGCGTCGGCTGACGCCGTCGACGTCGGCGGGCTCCGCATCGCGTACGTGCGCGCGGGCCGACCGAAAGGGTGATCGGTGGCGCAACCGAACACGATCGACGAGTACCTCGCACCCTTGCCCGGCGAGACCCGGGTGCTCCTCGAATCAGTGCGTCGGACGATCGCGGAGGCGGCGCCCGACGCAACCGAATCGATCAACTACCAGATGCCCGCATTCCGGTACCGCGGCACGTGGCTGGTGGGGTTCGGCGCGTTCAAGCACCACTGCAGCTTCTTTCCGGGCACCATCAAGTTCACCGTGGCCGAACCGATCGCACTGGAGCTCATCACGCAGATCGTGAAGGAACGGGTAGCCGGGATCGACGCCAAGCGCAAGAAGTAGCCGACCACTGACGCCCAAGGCGTGCCGCGCACTCGAAGCGGGGCGCTTCGCCTTCGCGAGCGGTCCTCAGGTCGTGCGGCGCATCCAAACCCGGACGGTCGTGCCGTCGGGACTCGAGCGCACCTGCACGAGATCGCAGACCTGGTTGGTGATCCACAAGCCGCGGCCGCGGTTCTGGGCAGCCAGCGGCCGCACGCGTCCGGCCATCGGGTCTTCGATGTGACCTGCGTCGGACAGCTCGAAGAGCAACGCATCACCGGCTTGCCACGTACGGAACGTTCCCGTTCCGCCTCCGTAGTGCACGCTGTTGGTCGCGAGCTCCGTGACCGCGAGCACGGACGCGTGCACCTGGCGATCGTCGAGTCCGAACGCCTCGGCACGCTCGGTCACGAGGCGGCGGAGCGCGCCGAGTTCTTCGATGTGCACGACGCGCGTGTCGGTGACAGCTTCGGGAAGGGGCAGCGCACCTTCGAGCGGATGCGTCGGTACCGCGTATTTGGCGTTCTCGTGCGCGTCCCCGTCTGCTGCGACCACCGGGTGATTGTGCAGCGCGTCGTCGACGACGCCGGGGTTCAACGTCTCGATGTCGTATGGGCATACCAAGAGGATCGGTGCATCGTGCAGCGCGACGTTGAGCAACGCCTCGTGCAGATGACACTCCTCGAGCTCCGCCGCGCTGCGCTCGGCCCAGATCGGTTCCCCAAGACCCCGTAGCGTTCGGCCCGCGTGCTCTTCGACCAGGTCGCGCCACAGCGGAATGAGACGGGCGGGGTTGCGACCGACCTCGCGCATGTCGACGAATTGGACCGCATCGGCCGCATGGCCAAGCTCCGCCTGAAGCCTGGCGATCTTCTCGCGGGAGACGGCGACCACGCACGGCTCGTCGCGCTCGATGCCCTCACGCAGGAAAGGCGTTGCGCGAGCAACGAAGTCGTCGATGCCGGCGTAGAGCCAGATCTCGTGCCGCAGGCCCGCGCCGGCGGTATTCGGATTCGCCAAAGATGCCACGGTGACTCGTCGCTGCCGGCTGCGGACGCGCGCGCTCGCTTGCGTGCGGGCGCTTCTTACCCCCGGGCCGCCACTCTTATGCATCATTCTCAGGCGTGTTTACTCACCGGCTCCGGCGAGGGCTTGCAGCGCTCGCTCGACGGTCGCGTATATGCCCCGGACATCGAGCCGGCTCCCCTTTGCCATGCCGGCATCGAGCTCGGCCGCACCGAGCCGCTCAGTGAGGTGCGTCCGCAGTTGCTCGTCGGCCCGCTCGTCCCGGTTGATGACCCGCATCTCGGGGACGAGTACCGACGCGATGCCGAGGAGTTCGGCTGCGAGCAGCGCGTCGACGTCCCCGACCAACACCGCGAGCTGACGCATGGAGGCGGCCTGCACGTAGCGGTCGCCTTGATCGCGGATGAGATACACAGCCGCGCGCTCGTGCGCGGCCGCGGTGGCGCGGTCGCCGGCGCGCCAGGCCAGCGTCGCGAGCACGCGGTGCGGCAAGTTCAGATGGAAGTCGCCGGGTTGCGCGATGTCGAGCACCTCGTGCGCGGCGATTCCAGCCGCGCTCGCGTCAAGGTCTTGCAATGCGTACGCGAGCGCGCCGGCTGCGCGCGCCCACAGCGAGCGGCTGCCGACTTCGTGCGCCAACTCGCGCGCTCGTTCGGCCGCGGAGATTGCCGCACGTTCGTCGCCCTCGGCGATGCGATAGATGGCAGCGGTTCCGAGCAGGAAGGACTCCGCGGCGGTGTCACCTTTGTCGTGCGCGACCGCCGCGCCTTCGACACAACCTGCGGCACCCTCGGCGTACGATCCCGCTGTCGCTTGCGGCCAGATCCAGCACAACCGCGGATGTTGCGCGGGATCGCCGACGACCGCGATGCCGGTGCGCGCGAGGTCGCGGGAGCGAGGCAGATCCGCGACCAACACCGCGCCCCACGCCGCGCTCGCGAGAAGCGAGACATAGTCGGGGTGCGACTCGATGCCAGGAAGCGTCACGGCTTGGCCCGCGAGATGAGCCCATCGCGCGCCTTCGGGCGAAAGCGAGAGCCGCGGCCCGCTCGCAAGACGCGCCGCGGTGTCGACGTCGCCTTCGATGACCGCGTCCATGAACGCCGCGTGCACGTCGTCGATCGCGGCACCCAGCCGGGCGAGCGCATCGTCCTCGTCGGGGCCAGGGACACGCGCGCCGAGAATGCCTACCTCTGTCGCGAAATATGCCGCATGCCGGTCCCGCAGCGCGGCCGCACGGTCCGCGTCGAGGCGCGCGGCCGTGAACGCCCGTACCGTCTCGAGTAGCCGGAAGCGACGACCCGCGGGACTCGCCACGCTCTGCAGGAGCGACTTGTCGACGAGTTGGGCCAGACGGTCGGCCGTCACGAGCAGGTCGACGTCGACGATCGCGGCGACGGCCGCGAGTTCGAACGGTCCGCTGAAGACTGCAAGCGCAAGCAGCAGTGCGCGCTCGTCGTCGTCGAGCAGTTGGTAGGACCAGTCGATGGTTTCTTCGAGCGAGAGATGATGCGTAGGACCATGACCGCGATGCGCGACAGAGACGGCCCACCCCGCGTCGAGCTGTTCGAGGATCTGCGCGGGTGAGAACGCACGCGTGCGCGCCGCCGCGAGTTCCAGTGCAAGGGGGATGCCGTCGAGCCGCCGGCACAACTCGACGACCGCCGCGAGATCCTCGATCGTCGCACCCGCGCGGTCGGCGCGATCGAAGAACATCACGACCGCGTCTGCAGCACGCTGTTCCGACTCGGGTGCGGTTTCGTCGGGCAATGCCAACGGCGTCAGCACGAGGATGTGCTCGCCGGGAACACCCAATGCCTGCCGGCTCGTCGCGAGCACCCGCACCGCTCCGGTTCCGACGACGACCTTCATCACGACCGCCGCCGCGGCCCCCAGCACCTGCTCACAGTTGTCGACCACAACGAGTACCGAGCGCAGTTCGAGCGCTTCGATGAGGCGATCGGCGTCGGGCACACCGGCGCGGGGCGAGACGCCGAACGCGTCGAGGAAGGTGCCACCCACCGCGGCCGGATCAGTGACCCGGCTCAGGTCGACGAACCGCGTCTCCCCTTCCGCCCGGGCGGTGAACTCGATGGCGAGGCGCGTCTTGCCGACACCCCCCGGTCCGGCCAGTGTGACGATCCGCGACTCGGCTGCCGCCACGGCGAGCCGAGCCAGGTCGGCGTCGCGGCCACGCAAGGGGGCATCGGCGCCCGGCCTCGGCTCGGTCACGGCCGTCTCGGTCCGTGCCGTCACCGTTGCCAGGAACCGGTAACCGCGGCCGTGTGCAGTGCCGATCACGCGCTGATGCCGGCCGTCGTCGCCCACCGCCTGACGCGCGGCCTTGATGCGGCTCGTGAGCGCGGATTCGCTCACGAACCGGTCGCCCCAGATGTTGTCGAGCAGCTCTTCCTTCGACACGACGCGATCTCGGTGCTCGATCAGGAAGCGCAGCACCTCGAAGACCTGCGGTTCGACGTGGCTGAGCTCGCCCTGCCGGCGCAGTTCGACGCGTTCGGTGTCGAGCTCGAACCCCTCGAACTCGAATATCACCCGCTCATAATGGCCTGATCCGGACCGCTATGGGCAGTCGAGCGCCGCGAACCCGCGCTCGACGTCGTCGAGGTGATGGACGGGATCGTGGATCAGATAGCGCGCGAACGATTCGATCGTGAAGTGCGCCCCGTCGCTGCGTAGTCCGGTTCGTTGCCACGCGTCACCCGTGACGGCGTCGAAGTTGTCGGCCAGCTGTCTTGCGGCCGCTTCGAGGTCGGTGACGACAACGATCGGGTCTTGGGTGTTGTAGCGATCCTCGACCGCGGTGACGTCCTGGTCCCAGTTCGGGAAGGTCGGCGCGTCGAGGGTGCGCATGAGCGTGAGCCGCTCGTCGTAGAGGCGGTACACGTCGCGCACGTGGCACGCGTACTCCAGCGCCGACCACCGATCCTCTGACGGCCGATCGGTGAGACGCTGGTGACCGTCGAGAAGCGGGCGCCACGCGCCCGCGTTCTCGCGGATCAAGCGCGCGACGTCCGTCGCGTCGACTGCACTGGCGGTGAACCCGCACTCGGGACAGGTGCGTTCGAGCACCCAGGTCCAGTCCTTGTCGTCGGGCGTGATCGGCACGCGTTCGACCTAGGTGCTTTCCCGACGGGCGCGCCGGTAGTTTTCGGCGACCGCGCGGCTCTCGGCGTCGGCGAACGCGGCCGCGAGCGCGGCCGCGTCGGCGTCCCCGTCGAGCAGGTCGGGCACGAGTGGTGCCGATGCCTCGACTTGCTGTTTGGTCTGCGTCAGGACGAGTGCCGACTTGCCCGCCAGCTGCACCGCGAGCGCCTCGGTTTCCGCGTCGAGCTGCACGTCGGGCACGACCCGGTTGACGAACCGGATCGAGTGCGCTTCCGCGGCGTCGAACGCGCGCCCGGTGAGTACCAACTCCTTGGTGAGCGCGGCGCCGAGCTCGCGCGCCAGGCGGGGGACGCCGGTCCAGAAGAGCGGGATGCCCAGGTCGACTTCGGGAATGCGGAAGGTCGCGTGCTCGGACGCGACGCGCAGATCGCACGCGGCCGCGAGCACCACGCCGCCGCCGATGCAATGACCGCGAATCGACGCGATGGTGATCGCGCGCATGCCACCGACCGCTTCGGCCATCGCGCGCCCGACCCGCGCCGACTGCTCGGGCGGCCCCAGCTCCGACCACGTCGGGTCGTCGAGGTCGAACCCCGCCGAGAACGACAACCCGTCCCCTGCGACCACGACGACTTTCACCTCCGGTTGCTCGTCGAACCATGCCGCGCCCTCGGCCAGCTCCTCGAGCGCGGCCCGGCTGAGCGCGTTCAATTTGGCCGGCCGCGCCAACGTCAAGCGCCCGACCGCCCCGTCCACCTCGACCCGCACCACAGTCATCTCCACGACCGAACCCTCTGGCGATCAGTGCAACGCGCACATGATGGATTCCGTCGGCGCGCGGTAGCTGCGCTAGTTCTGGTCGGCAACCAACTTGAACATCGCGCCGGTCGTGTCGGTCGCCGTGGCCAAACGGCCGTAGGGCGTGTCTTCGGCCGGCGTGACCACCTGGCCGCCGAGCTCGACGATGCGCGCCAGCGCCGCGTCCGTGTCGTCGACCGCGAAGTAGATCGACCAGTGCGACGGCACACCATCGGGCAGGAACGAGCTCGCGTCCATGATCCCGGCCTCTTGGTTGTCGGCGTCACCGTAGGTCGTGTAGCGGAACTCGTCAGTGTCGCCCATCGTGTGCAGGGGCCAGTGGAACACCTTGTCGTAGAAGCTCACCGCCGCCGCGTAGTCGGTCGTGTGCAGTTCGAACCAGGCGGGCGTGCCGGGTTCGCGCACGATGCCCATGCCGCGGTGCTCACCCGGCTGCCACAAGCCGATGGTCGCGCCACTCGGGTCGGTAACGACACCCATTGTGCCGAGCGCTTGCACCTCCATCGCCGGCACCATGACGGTTCCGCCGTTCGCCACCGCGGCGTCGGTCGTCTCACGCGCGTCCTTGACCGCGAGATACACCGACCACACGTCGAAGGGGAGGTCGCCGGGGTTACGCATACCGCCGGCGATCATCTCGCCGTCCTTCAAGAAATTGAAGTAACCGCCGTAGTCCGGGCCTGGGTCCTCCCACGTCCAACCGAAGAGGTCGCCGTAGAACGCGCGGCTCTTCTCGGGATCCGATGTCATGAGGTCGACCCAGCAGGGTGCACCGATGGGGGCTTCGTCACGCTTGGGCACGGGAGGCTCCTTGCATTTTCGGGAGGCAGTCGACGGTCAGACCGCACTGGCCCGCGAAACTCATCGCTACGGGCGCGGGGGGAGCTCCTGGACAGCCCAGCCGTTGCCGTCGGGGTCGCTGAAGAACACGAACGATCCCCACGGGAACACTTGGACCTCGCTCACGTCAACCCCGCGTTCGACGAGTTCCGCACGCGCGGCCTCGATGTCGGCGACGACCAACTGGACACCTTCGAGCGAGCCCGGCGCTTTCGTCGACATCCCCTCACCGAAGCAGATCGAGCAGGCCGAGCCGGGCGGGGTCAACTGCACGAACCGCATGTCGTCGCTGACGCGGTGGTCGTGGTCGGCGACGAATCCGACCTGATCGACGTAGAACGCCTTCGCCTTGTCGACGTCGGAGACGGGCACTGCGACGAGTTCGAGCTTCCAGTCCATGTCGGGTCCTCTCGGTTTCGGGGTGTCCATCCTCCCCCGCAACCCTGACACGGAGTGACAGGTATCAGCCTTCGATGTCGTCCATCTCGAGCACGTTGAGCCGGACGCCGTCGATCACCCAGTCTTCGACACACCCGCGGAACTGGCGGCGGTTGGTTTCGTCCATCGACGGCGTCAACACCGCGCGGTAGTGGTCGTCGCCCTGGTTCTCGATCGGGCCGACGAGATCCGACGTGACCTCGAGCCGGCACGTGAGCAGTTGCGCTTCGACCATCTCGTCGATGGTCTGATTCGTCTCGCCGCCCTTGGTGCTGGCCGACACGATCAGTTCGAGCTGCGAGTCCTTCGCGACGGGCTGGTGTGTCGAGAGCGTGGCTTCGCGCAGCGCGAACACCCCGACCATCCCGATGGCGAGCCCGATGATCGCCAGGGCGATCTTGACCGCTTTCGCCACCTCAGTGCCCGGCGCGTCGCAGCAGCTTGCGGATCTGGGCGTCGTCCGCGCCCGGGACTTCCTGCGCGAGCACGGTCACGTCGTCGACGATGAGGCCGCCGCGCGGGTAGCTGATCGGCCCCAGCTCGACCGCGAGACGTTCCTCGCCCTGCGGTGTCGACGTCTTCGACGCGACCTTGTCGACGACCCACGCGATCCCGGAGAGGATGATGCCGCCGCCGACAATGAACGTGATGAACACGTTGTTGCGTCCGGTCGCGTCCTTCATCCATGCGAACCGATCGGGCGACGGGGGACGCGTCGCGCGCAAGATTTCGAGCACTTCCTGGTCGAGCGCGGTCGCGTACTCGAGCCGGGTGATACGCCGGAGGATGAGTCCCGTCGCGAGGCCGACCTCGGCGATCAGCACGATCAACCCAAAGAAGAGGGCGCGGTTCCATTCCCAGCGGTTGAGCGAGATGACCATGTACATCGCGCCGGCGATCAGCGTGCCGATACCGGCCAGCCACCCGATGATCTTCACGATGCCGTCTCCTTCTCTCGTTCGCTCGCCGCGTCGTCTTCGATGCTGACCTGACCCGTCTCACCGTCGACTCTCACGATCGCGCCCTCCGGCAGCGCGCTCACGGCACCGCTATAGCCGACGACCGTCGCGACCTGTTCCTCCCGGGCGAGGATGGCCAAGTGCGAAAGGACCGAACCAGTCTCGGCGACGATGCCGTTCAGGCGCTGGAGCAGCGGCGCGAGCCCAGGTGTGAGCGTCGTCGTGACGAGCACCGATCCGGTCGGCGGATCGTCGGTGTCGTGCGTGACTGGTCCCGAACCGACACCACCGCCGGCACCCGTACCGCCGCTCATCTCGCCCATGCCCTGCGCGCGGATGGGAATCCCCCGGTCGGAGAGCTGGAACATCGCCGGCAACGGCGCGCCGAAGTCGTGCTCGTGCTGGTGGATGAGCGCGGGGATCACGACGGCGCGGTGCGTCAGCACCGCCTCGACATGGTCGAAGGACATGTGCCGGATGAGTTTCTGCTCGGGGAGCTCGCCGGCCGCGACCATGCGCTCCCCCAGCTCCCAGGCAGCGCGACCGGAACACTCCTGCATCCACCGCACGCGCAGGCGCAGCGCTTCACGCAGGATGCCGTTGTCGTTGTCGTTGTCGGCGTCGGCGCCGATGTAGATCGTGCTCGCTTCCGGCGGGAGTTCGGTGCGCGGGCCGACGTGCGGGGCGGTCAGTGCCAGCACGATCGGGCTCCGCGCCAGGATCTCTTCGTCCGTCAAGCCGTCTTCGCGCGCTTCGCTGAGCACGCGCAACGCGACCGACGCCCCGGTCATCCGGTTGCGGCCCGTGGTCGTGAGCATGCCCATGAGGATCTCGTGCGCGTGCAACGCGCGCAGCACCACCTGACTCCGGTGCAGGAGCGCGATCAGCTGGCGACTGGTGAGGGAATTCAGATCGGGAACCGCTTCGAGGTCGGCGTCGACCCGGTCGAGCAGTCGCTCCGCCAACCGCGGCAGTGCGCCGCGCAGCCGGCCGATACGCCACGCGCCACGGAGGCGGCGCGAGGCGCGGATCGGATTCAACGTGCGGGCGAATCCCCCCTTGGTCGGGATGTCACCGGCGAGGCGGAGATCGATCGCGACGTGGCCGTCGACCGCGACGACGATGTCGCTCTTGTCGACCTCAGCCGGCGTGGCGGCCCCGGCGAGCAACACCGCTTCGCGTACCGCTTCGCGCAGCGGCGGAACCCAGAGGTCGCGCTCGAACTCGGTCAGCGGTTCCGGAAAGGTCTCGGCCACCGGCCCCGGTCCGTAGACGGGGCCGCTCGGCGTGCCGCGGACCTCCGTCGTGACGGGCCGCGACTGGAGCAGGTAGAGCGAACCCTCGGTGCCGATCGCCCACTCGACGTCTTGGGGGCCGCGGAAGACGCGGGCGACGTCGTTCGACAACATGACGAGTCGCGCGAGGTCTCGCTTGCGCAACTCGGGTCCGTCGTTTGCCTCGAACTCGAGCACTTTGGCCTTGGTGTCGAGGAGATAGCGCGACCCGTCGACTTCACCACTCACGAGCGGTTCCGGTCCTCCCTGCACCGCGCTGACGACCCGGCGATCTTCGCGTCCGCTCACCGGATCGATGCCGAACATCACGCCGCCGAACTCGGGGTCGATGAGCGGCTGCACGAGCACCGCGATCGCTTCGTCGGTTGCACCGGCGCGGGCGCGAGAATCGAGAACCTGTTTCACCGCCACCGCGAAGGCCTCGAATCCGTGGATCCCGATGACCGAGTCGAACTGGCCCGCCATCGACGATTCCGACGTGTCCTCCACGACGGACGAGCTGCGAGCGACGAGACCTACCTCGTCGCCCTTCATGAGCTCGAACGCCTGCCGCACCGCGGGATGGGTCGCGGCGTCGGCGCCTTCGTCGACGGCGTCCGAGAAGGCCGTCGTCAAGACGACGCCCGGCAACGCATTGAGCCCGCCGACCGCGGCACGCGCCAGCGCGGCCGCCTTCCCGCCGGTCAGCGCCGGGTCGCGCGCTCGACCCTCGCTGAGGTCGACGACGAAAGGACGGGCCGCATTCATATCTTCACCATGGAGGCTATGACCTGGATTGCGCAACCCGCGTCAGGCTAGGAAACGGGTGGTCACGATGCGCCCCTCCCGCTCGGTCGCGGACGGTGTGAGATCGGTCACCACGAACGCCCGCTGGAGCCAGCGGTCGTTGCCGTCGAAACGGGCGGGGAACGGGCTCCGGGCGTGGACCGTCATGTAGTTGTCGACGGCGAGGAGATCGCCGGCTTCGAGAACGACGCTGGTGGCGTGGGACCGCACCGCCTGGGCGAGCGCCGCGAACGCGGACTGCGCGTCGGGGTCGGTGCCGATCATGAGGTCTTCGTCGAACGTGAACGTGGGGCGCGCCGGCGAGCCTGAGAGCACGGGCTGGAGCGGTCCGAACGCGCCGGGCCCGTCGCCGTCGAGAAACGAGGCGTCCGGCCGAGTCCGAAAGCGCGGCTCACGCAAGATCGCAATGGTGTCCGCATCGAGGTGGGGCCGGATGCGCTCGAGAGAGCAGAGCATCGTGACCGCTTGCGGATCCCCACGCAGGCAGAGCAGGAGCAGATAGCGCGACTTGTGCGGGTGGAATGCGGTTTCGGTGTGCCAGGCGAGCGTGACCGTCGACGACGACGAGACCTGGCGGTCGCGGCTCGCGCGATCCGGCACGATGTCTTGCACCAGTCCCCCACCGTGTTCCTGGACGTAGCCGATCGGCTCGCCGAGGACGCAAGCGACACTGAGCAGGGTGTGCTCACTGGTGTAGTCCTTGCCCGTCGGCACACCGGGGCGCGGCGGGGTCGCGGGCACCGCGCCCACGGGCAACCGACGCAGGAGCAACGATCCGTCGCGTCCGGAGTCGGCGGCAAAGGCGACGAGCGCGCTCCGTACCTCGTCGTCGAGGGGCGCGGCCGCGGCGGTCCGCACGAAGTCCTCGTCGAGGGCCGCGGGCGCGAGCGTCATGGGGAGAGCCTAACGCTCATTGGTCGAATTTTCGACCAATGAATCGCAACCTTGAAGGATTCAGCGGTTCGTGGGGATTTGGCGGACGAGGGCCCGGACTTCGAGGCGGGTGCGCTCGATGTGCTCCGCCATTGCCGCCGCCGCCGCCTCGGCGTCGCGCGCCCGGATGGCGGCGAGGATGTTCTGGTGATCGGCCAGGCTCTCGATGCGGCCGTGTTTCCACAGTTCGTCGGCTGGCTCGAACAGCTCGCCGCGCGCCCGCTCGACGGCGGCCGCGAGGCGGTCGTTGCCCGACGCCACCGCGATCGCGGCGTGGAAGGCGACGTCGGCGAGGCGGTACTCGCGCGGTGTCGTGGCCCCGTCGAGGCGCTCGACACTTCGGCCCATCGCAGTCAGATCGCCGCGCGTGCGGCGCGTCGCGGCGAAGCGACACGCTTCAGACTCGACTGCGAGCCGGAAGTCGACGATGTCGTCGAGCTCGGGCTCAGTGCGCGCCGCCCATGCCGCGAAGGGCGCCGCAAGCTCCGTGACGAAGCGTCCGCCCGTAGCGCCGCGCCGGGCCACCACGTAGCCGTCGTTCTCGAGCGCGAGCAACGCTTCGCGAACGCGGTCACGACTGACCCGAAAACTCGTCGCGAGCTCGCGCTCGGGCGGCAGGCGGTCGCCGGGTCCGAGCTCGCCGCGGTGGATCCGCCCGCGCAGCTCCCGACCGACGTCAGTGGGCGGCGGCGGGTTCGTCATTGCCAACGCACGACCGCGCGCAGGCCGGCGACGAACGCGTCGATGTCGGCG
>JBEVDP010000003.1:0-10364 GCA_040513235.1 Acidimicrobiia bacterium
CACCCGAGCGCGCCGGCCTCGTCCTCGTCCACGGTGGTGCTGCGCACGCGCGCTGGTGGGACCATGTTGCGCCCTTGCTCGCTGACGAGTACTGCGTCGTCGCCCTCGACCTGTCGGGCCACGGCGACAGCGACCGGCGCGACACCTACGGCATGGACCAGTGGGCACGCGAGGTCGTCGCGGTCGGGGAGCACTCGCGCCTGCCGGCGCCGCCGATCGTCGTCGCGCACAGCATGGGCGGGTGGGTCGGGATCACCGCGGCCGCGGCCGCAGATGCGCGCCTGGACGGCCTCATCCTCATCGACTCCATGGTGCAGCGTCCCGATCCCGAGGAAGAAGCAGCCCGCGTCGGCGGCGCATTCGGGCCGTTGCGCACGTACGCGTCGGTCGCCGAAGCGCTCCCGCGCTTCCGGACAGTTCCCGACCAGCCGACGTCACTGCCGTACGTGATCGACCATGTCGCTCGTATGTCGCTGCGCCCAGTTCCCGGCGGTTACCAGTGGAAGTTCGACCCCCGCATCTTCGAACGGCGCTCGGTCCCGCACGGCACGTTGCTCGAGCAGGTGAAGTGCCGGGTCGCGCTGTTTCGCGCGGAATACGGACTCGTTTCGGTCGACATCGGTGCGTACATGTACGAGCAACTCGGCCGCCTCGCGCCCGTCGTCGAGGTGCCGCTGGCATGGCACCACATCATGCTCGACCAGCCCATCGCGTTGATCACCGGTCTGCGCGCGTTGCTCGCCGACTGGGAGCACTCGACACCGCAGGCCCGTGCGAACCCGGGAATTGTCTCGGGCGCTTCGTAGACTTCCGAAGATGACCGATGCCGCGACGCTGGCGAGTGCCGAGGCGGCGCTGGCCGCGCTCGATGCCGCGGTCGCGGCCAAGCCGGGCGGTGAGGAACGCTCCGGGCAACGGGAGATGTGTGCCGCGGTGGCCCGTGCGCTCGAGACCGGTGAGCACCTCCTGGTCGAAGCGCCTACCGGCACGGGTAAGTCGCTCGCATACGGCATTGCGGCCGCGCTGCACGCGACGCGCGATGCCGGCGACGAGCCGGCCGCGGTGGTGGTGACGACTGCGACCAAGGCATTGCAGGAGCAGCTGTGCGACGAAGACCTTCCGTTCCTGCAACGCGCGTCGGGGCTCGAGTTCACGTTCGCGCTGCTGAAGGGCCGGTCGAACTATCTGTGCCCGTCGAAGCTCGACGATCTCGCCTCCGGCGCCGAGCCGCAGTCGTTGCTGGCCCTCACCGAGCGGGAGCAGTCGCGCGGCGACGCGCTGGCGCGCGTCACGGAGTGGGCTGAGCAGACGGACACCGGAGACCGGGCCGAACTGGCCGTCGACGTCCCCGACGACATCTGGCAAATCGTGTCGATCTCGGCGCGCGAATGCCCCGGGGTGGGCAACTGCCACGCCGGCGAGCGGTGCTTCGCGGAGCGGGCACGGGCCCGGGCGCGCGCGGCCGACATCGTTGTCGTCAATACGAGCCTCTACGCCGCGCACCTCGCGTCCGGCCGGCAGGTGCTTCCCGAGCACGACGCCGTCATCGTCGACGAAGCCCATCTCGTCGAAGACATTGTCGCCGACGCGTTCAGTGCCGATGTGCACGGCGGGCGGTTCCGGCGCCTCGCAACCGAGGTGCAGGGGATCTGCGGCCGAAGCCAGGCGGTTGACGCGCTGCGACTCCAAGCCGACCGGATCGACACGATGGTCACCGAGCTGGCCGCAGATGCTGCGCCCCGTGTGCCGACGTACGAAGGTTCCGTGGCGGAGGCGCTGGTGGCCGCGCGCGGTTCGGTCGTCGACGCAGCCCGGGTACTGCGCGAGCACAAGATCGAACCCGGGTCGCCGGCGGCATCGCGCAAGGCACGCGCGAGCAAGGCCGCGCAGACGCTCGACGCCGATCTCGGTGCGATGCTCGATCCGCAGATCGCAGACACGCACGTCGCGTTCGTCGAGCGCGAACACGACCGCGAAACGTTGCTTTGCTCGCCCATCGACGTCGACTCGATCCTTGCGGGCACCCTGTTCCCGAACGCGACGGTCGTTGCGACGTCGGCCACGCTGGCTGTCGGCGGCCGGTTTGACGACGCGGCCCGCCGCTTCGGCCTCGCGGCCGAGCCGGAACCGCAGTGGACCGGACTGCGAGTCGACAGCCCGTTCGACTTCAAGACCCAAGCGATCCTCTACGTGCCCAAGCACCTGCCGGAACCAAACGATCCTGCGTACCGCGACGCGATGGCGGCGGAGTTGCACGAGCTCGTCACGGCCGCGGGCGGACGCACGCTCGCGTTGTTCACATCGTGGGCGGCGATGCGCGAGACGGCAGATCGGTGCGCGGCCCTGGGCGGATACGACGTGCTGCGCCAGGGTGACGCGCCGCGCCGCCAACTCGTCGACAGGTTGAAGACGACCGCCGACACGGGTGGTGTCGCAGTGTTCGCGACGATGGGCTTCTGGACCGGCGTCGACGTCGCCGGCGTCGGCCTGACGCTCGTCACGATCGACCGCATCCCGTTCCCGCGCCCGAACGAACCGCTGCACGCGGCGCGTCGCCAACGCGCCGCTGCGCGCGGGACGGCTCCGTTCGAGGCAGTCGACCTCCCGCGCGCCGCGATCCAACTGGCGCAAGGCACCGGCCGCCTCGTGCGGTCGCGGACCGATCTCGGGGTCGTGGCGGTGCTCGACCGGCGCCTGGCCACCGCGCGCTACCGGACGCTCCTCCTCGAGACGATGGCGCCATTCCGCCGTTCCGTCGACGGCGCCGAAGTGCGCGCGTTCCTGCGCGAGGTCACTGCGGAGCACCCAGCGCAATCGTGAGGTCTTCGGCGGGATCGACCCCGCACGGCCGTACCCTCGCGCACGGCGGGCGGGTTGGTGAAACAATCACACCATGACCGTGTGCATCTCGGCCGACTCCCACGTGACGGAGCCGCCCGACACCTACCTCGACCGCATCGACGCGGCCTACGCGGACCGCGCGCCCCGCCTGCACCACGACGCGACACTCGGCGACGTGATGCTGATCGACAACGGGCAGTCTCTCGTGCCGTACTGGCTCGTGGCCGCGGCCGGTCGGCCCAGCGAAGAAGTTCGCCTCGACAGCGGACGGACGTTCGCCGAGCTGCACCGCGGCGGTTGGGACCCCGCGGCGCGGCTCGTCGACCAGGATCGCGATGGTGTCGCGGCCGAAGTCATCTACCCGTCGGTGGGCATGTTGCTCTGCAACCACCCCGACGTCGACTACCAGCGCGCGTGCTTCCAGGCATACAACCGCTGGATCGCCGAGTTCTGCGACCATGCGCCCGCGCGCTTGATCGGTCTCGGCCAGACCGCGATGCGAACACCCGACGAAGGCATCCGCGACCTCGCCGACATCGAGGCGCTCGGTCTGCGCGGCGTGATGATGCCCGGCATCCCACCGCAGCGCGACTACGACGACCCGATGTACGACGAGTTCTGGGACGCGGTCGTCGACCTCGGGCTCCCGCCGTCGTTCCACATCCTCACCAGCCGGACAGACACCCCGTTCTCGCCCCACGTCCGGGGGCCGAAGCTGAACTCGTTCATGTCGATCATCCGCGGGAACCAAGACATCATCGGCACGCTGATCTTCGGCGCGGTGTTCGAACGTCACCCCCGGTTGCGCGTCGTGTGCGTCGAGGCCGACGCGGGCTGGGCGCCGCACTACATGTACCGGTCGGATCACGCCTACGACCGGCATCGCAACTGGCTCACAGCCGGTGAGTTGTCACGGCGGCCGAGCGATTACTTCCGTGACCAGGTGTACCTGACGTTCCAGGACGATTGGGTGGCGTTCAAGTCGGTCGACATGATGAACGTCGAGCGGCTCATGTGGGCAAATGACTTTCCCCACAGCGACGCCACCTGGCCCGACTCTCAAGCGCTTCTCCGTACACATGGATCCGCGCTCACCGATTATCAGCGAGCGCGGATCCTGCACGACAATGTCGCGGAGTTGTACGGCATCAACGTGTGAGCGCGGCATTCCGCGCGCGCGTCACGCGAAGATGCTGACTCCGCCGGGACCGACCAGGAGGCCGATGACGATCAGGGCGATGCCGGGCGCGACCGCGCCGCGGACGAGGTAAACGATGCCCGCGATGACGAGGATGACGGCGGCGAGCCACAACAAGAACAACATGGAAGTTCCCCTTTCGGTGTTGTCCATGGTGTACCCGCGCGCACTCGCTGCTATTCCTTCTTCATAGCTACGGTTCTCCGGACGAGTGGAGGCACACCCGATGGTTGACACCCAGGACGTCGACGGTCTCGACCCCTACGACATGATGGAGTCCGAGACCGCGCGTCTCGATGCCTTCTTCGCAGGCCTTGACGACACGGGATTCGCGCGCCCGAGTCGCGCGGAGGGTTGGTCAGTGCGCGACATGCTCGCTCACTTCACGTCGAGCGAGGACTACAACCGCGCCTGTCTCGACGGGACGGTGAACGACTTCCTCGCGCAGCTCGGCGCGCGCGGCGCGACCGACCTCGCGAGCGCGAACGAGATTGGCATCCGCGACCTCGACGCGGTCCCGAACGCCGAGTTGCTCGATCGGTGGCGGGCGAGCAGCGCCGCCAACCTTCGCGACCTGCGGGCCCGCGACGGCGGCGACATCGACACGTCGGTCGGTCCATACCCGGCCCGGAGGCAGGCGTTCCACCTCGCCTTCGAGCTTGCCATCCACGCGGGTGACATCGACGTCCCGGTGGCGACAGCCGATGAGTCCACGCGCACGGCGTCGCTCGGACGGGTTGCCCGCTTCCTGCTCAGGGAGGCCAAGCCCGACGCCAAGATCGAGTCGGGCCTGGGCACAACCAGGGTCCAAGGCCCGGACGTCGACATCGAACTGCCGGACGCCAAGTTCGTGCCTGCCACCGTCGGCCGCGAGCCCGGGCTCGATCCCACCGTCCGCGACTTCCTGTTGGTGATGTCGTGAGCCGGTTCCTCGTCACCGGCGCCACGGGCCAGGTCGGGTTCCCGGTCGCGCGGGCCCTCGCCGCCGAACACGACGTCGTCGCCGTGGCCCGGTTCCGCGACGCGGACGCGCGGGCGCAACTCACTGCTGCGGGTGTCACCTGCGTCGAGGCCGACCTCGTGCAGGGCTCCCTCGACACGGTGCCCAGTGATGTCGACTACGTCTGCAATTTCGCGGTGGTGAAGTCGAATCGGTGGGATGTCGACATCGCGGGCAATGCCGAAGCGGCCGGTCTGTTGATGGACCACTGTCGTTCGGCGCGCGGGTTCCTGCACTGCTCGTCGACCGGCGTCTACGAGGCGCTCGACGGCGAACCCCAGCGCGAGACCGACCCGTTGGGCGACAACCACCGGGTGATGATGCCGACCTACAGCATCAGCAAGATCGCGGCGGAGGCAGTCGTGCGCACGACGTGCCGCATGCTCGACGTCCCGACCACGATCGCCCGGCTCAACGTTCCGTACGGCGACAACGGGGGATGGCCCGCGTTCCACCTGCAGTTGATCATGGCGGGTCAGCCGGTCCCGGTGCACCCGCGTCAGCCGAGCCGCTTCAACCCGATCCACGAAGACGACATCGTCGCGATGATCCCGGCATTGCTCGGCGCCGCGACCGTGCCCGCGACGATCGTGAACTGGGGTGGCGACGAGGAGACGAGCATCGAGGAGTGGAGCGAGTACATGGCGGGTCTCCTCGGGCTCGAAGCGCGCTTCGACGTCACGCCCAACACGATCGGCGGGATCCCGACCGACAACACTCTCCGTCGTGAGATTGCCGGTCCGACCACCGTGGGTTGGAAGGACGGCATGCGCCGTATGGTCGAAACCGTCACTCGCTGACGGTGCCACCGGCGCGCCAGTACACGCCCTGCTCCCGATCCATCAAGCCGTCGTCGACGAGATAGCGCCGGAGCGCGGCGGTGTCGGGATGCACTTGCGCGATGACGAGGTTCACCATCTCCTCCGTGTAGCGCCGGCCCGGCTCGAACCGTTGCGCGAGCCAATCGAGGATCACGAGCCGTTTCGAGTGCACCGCGGGGATCGACGTCAGCCGGCCGTCGTGGACGAAGGCGCGCAGTACTCGCGCGACGTCTTCGGGCGCGTCCGCGTGCTCGTCGGCTCGGGGTGCGCGTTCCGCTTCGGCGCGCGCGGCGAGCCCGAACGCTTCACCGAGCAGGTGATGCATGTCGTCGTCGCCTCGGATGACCAAGCCTGAATCGACGAGCCGTTGCAACGCTCGGCCCGCAGCACGCGCGTCGAGACCGCTCATCCGCCGGATCTCGCCCGCGTCGCTCGCGCCGAGCACCAACGCCGCGAACACCCGCCGCCGGTCATCCTCGGCCAGGAGACCAACCAGCTCGGCGGGGGTGAACATGGGACTAGTTTGGCGCGCCGTGGAACCTCTTGTGCTTGACGGAATCGAACGCATCCTCGTGGTCATGGCGCATCCCGATGATGTCGACTTCAGCATCGCGGGCTCGGTCGCGATGTGGACCGACCGCGGCATCGAGGTCACCTACTGCATCGTGACCGATGGCGACGCCGGCGGCGCGGAGCTCGGCATCCCACGCCCGGAGATGGGACCGCTGCGCCGCGACGAGCAGGTCACGGCCGCGAAGATCGTCGGCGTCGAGGACGTGCGCTTCCTCGCGTACCCGGACGGCGCGGTCGAAGCGACGCTCGCGTTGCGTCGCGATCTGGCGCGGGTCATTCGCCAGGTGCGCCCGCAGCGGGTCGTCGGCCAGTCGCCCGAGCGCACGCTCGACCGCATCTACGCGAGCCATCCCGATCATCTCGCGACCGGGGTGGCCACGCTCGACGCCGTATATCCCGACGCGCGCAACCGCTGGGCGCACCCCGAACTCGAAGCGGAAGGCCTCGAGCCGCACACGGTCGGCGCCGTGTGGCTCACCGGTGCGGCACCCGACCCCATGCACTACAGCGACATCACGGACGCGCTCGAACGCAAAATCGAAGCGCTGCTCGCCCACCAGAGCCAACACGCAGATCCAGTCGCGCGCGGCGAGTTGCTGCGCGCGTGGGGAGCGGCGAACGCGGCTGCGGCCGGATTGCCGGAAGGCCGGTTCGCCGAGTTCGTGCGCGTGGTCATCACGCTCTAGCCAAGGAGCCCGATGCATCCTCTCGACATGCTGACCGGGGCCGAGATCGAGCGCGCCGTCGCGATCGCACGCGCTGATGGGCGCCTTCCCGACGACGCGCTGTTCGCCCACATCGTGCTGCACGAACCCGACAAGGCCCTGCTCGCGCAGTGGAAAGCCGGTGACCCCGTCGATCGGGAGGTGCGCCTGCAAGCCGTGCCGGGGCCCGGGTTGGAACTCGTCGAGATCGTCGTGTCGGTCACGCAGGGCGACGTCCGTGAGTGGAAGGAGGTCACCGGGATGCGCCCCGCGCTCCTGATGACCGAAGCCGTGAACGCCATCTTCACGACCAAGGAGCATCCCGAGTATCTCGCCGCGCTGGCGCGGCGTGGCATCACTGACGTCGATGCGGTTCAGATCGACCCGTGGCCCGCGGGCACATTCGGCTACGCAGCCGAAGCCGGTCGCCGCATCGCGCGATGCATTTCGTTCCTGCGCACCGACGCCCAGGACAACGGGTACGCGCGCCCGATCGAAGGCCTCATCGTGCACTTCGATCTCGGTCGCAACGAGGTCGTCGAGGTGATCGACCACGGCGTCGTGCCGTTGCCGCCGAATTCCGCGAGCTACTACGCCGAGCACCAACCCTCATTACGCACCGATCTGAAACCGATTGTGATCAGCCAGCCCGAAGGCCCGAGCTTCACGGTCGACGGCAACTTGATCCGGTGGCAGAAGTGGCAGTTCCGGATCGCATTCGATCCGTACGAAGGCTTGGTGCTGCACCAGATCGGCTACGACGATGACGGCCGCGTGCGCTCGATCCTGCACCGGGCGTCGATCAGCGAGATGGTCGTCCCGTATGGGGACCCCGGCGAACAGCAGGGGTGGAAGAACGCGTTCGACGCGGGAGAGTGGGGGCTCGGGAGACTCACGCAATCTCTGACGCTCGGCTGCGACTGCGTCGGCGAGATCCAGTACTTCGACGCGACGCTCGCGACGGAACAGGGTACGCCGTGGGTCATCGAGAACGCGATTTGCATGCACGAAGAGGACTACGGGATTGGCTGGAAGCACGTCGACCTGTGGAGTGGGCGCCACGAGGTGCGCCGCAGCCGGCGGCTCGTCGTCAGCTTCGTTTCCACCGTGGGCAACTACGAATACGGCTTCTTCTGGCACTTCTACCTCGACGGGAACATCCAGCTCGAGGTGAAGCTCACCGGCATCGTCTCGCCCATGGCGATCGTTCCCGGTACGGAGCCGGAGTTCGCGACGGTGGTCGCGCCCGGTGTCGCGGCGCCACACCACCAGCACCTGTTCAACGCGCGCCTCGACTTCGATGTCGACGGCGCGGTGAACGACATCGACGAGTTGGAAGCCGAAGCGCTCCCGGTCGGTCCCGATAACCCGTGGGCGAACGCGTTCCGGCTGAAAGCCACGCGCCTCGCGCGGGAGTCGCAGGCCAAGCGCGCTACCGACGCGGCGCAGTCGCGCTCCTGGCGCATCTCGAACCCCGAAGTCAGGAACGCGCACGGCCAACCGGTCGCGTACAAACTCTGGCCGACGATGAGCACACCAACCTTGCTCGCGCACCCCGACTCGCCCGTGGGCCGGCGGGCCGGGTTCGCGCAACACAACCTGTGGGTCACCCCCTATGCGCGCGACGAGCGCCGCGCCGCGGGCGAGTACCCCAACCAGCACGACGGCGGCGACGGGTTGCCCGCGTGGACCGTCGCGGATCGGGCGATTTCGGGCACCGACCTCGTGTGCTGGTACACGTTCGGTCTCACGCATTTCGTCCGGCCCGAAGACTGGCCGGTGACACCGGTCGAGTACTGCGGATTCCTGCTCACGCCGCTCGGCTTCTTCGACCGCAACCCCGCGCTCGATGTGCCGCCGAGCGCCGCACACTGCGAGTCCTGATAGAACCCAGCTATGGGTCAATGGACGCGCGAGGAACTGCAACAGGCACACGACCACTACGTCGCGACCGCCGCGGAGGCCGGGCGTACGGCTGACTGGCGGCGGTGGGCCGACCTGTTCACCGAGGATGCCGACTACATCGAGCATCACTACGGCACCTTGCACGGGCGCGAGGCGATCTACGAGTGGATCACCAAGACGATGGCCGAGTGGCCGAACTCCGAGATGAAGGAGTTCCCGCACGATTGGTGCGTGTGCGACGAGGAGCGCGGCTGGTGGATCTGCCAGATCGAGAACCGCTTCCGCGATCCCGGCGACGGTGAAATCTATGAGGCGTACAACATCACCGTGCTGAAGTACGCAGGCGACATGCAGTTCTCCTCCGAGGAGGACGCCTACAACCCCGCGAATTTCGCGCCGGTCGTGAAGTCCTGGATCAGGGCAGACCGGGCGAACCGCGCGCAGGGCTAACGACGAGTTCGGACGCCGAAGTTCCCGCCCGCGCGTTTGGCGCGGTACATCGCCGCGTCGGCAGCTGTCAGCGCTTCGTTGGGTTCGACCGGTTCGTCGACGAGCACGACACCGACACTCGCGGTGACGACGCGTCGCTCGATGCCGAGGTCGATTGGTTCCGAGATCGCCTCGATGAGCCGGTCGGTGAGATCGTCGGCGAGGCTCGGTTCAGGGAGGTCGGGACACACGATGACGAACTCGTCACCCCCGAGGCGGGCGACGGTGTCGCCCGGTCGCACCGAGGCCGTGAGACGCTTCGCAACCTCGATGAGTACAGAGTCGCCGATCTCGTGGCCGAGCGTGTCGTTGATCGCCTTGAATCGGTCGAGGTCGATGTAGGCGACCATCAGCGGACGCCCCGTGCGAGCGAGGCGCGCGGACGCCAGCGCCAAGCGGTCGTTCAGCAGCACCCGGTTGGCGACGCCCGTAAGCGGGTCGTGCAGTGCCTGGTGCGCGAGGTCGAGCTGCTCGGTGACGTCCATGCAGTCGGCGACGATGCCGCGCACCGCGGGATCGTCAACGAGATTCACGAGCTCGACCTTGACGGTCCGCCATAGCTCGCCCCGGCGGATCCGGACGTCGCAATCGACGCGCCGGCGCGGCGCGGCGAGCGCGTCCGCGAACCGGGCCGTGACCAGGCTCACATCGTCGGGATGGACGAGGCTGGTGATCGTCGGGATGATTCCGGCTTCGCGGCACGCGTCCTCGAACATGTCCATGGCGGCCGGGTTCAGGTACCGCACGCTGCCGTCGATCTCGAGCACTGCGAGCAGCGCTCGGCTTTGCTCGACGAGCGCACTGTGCAACGCGGACGTGCGCAAGGCCTCTTC
>JBEVDP010000004.1:0-2588 GCA_040513235.1 Acidimicrobiia bacterium
CAGTGTCACGAGTAATCGCGGCCGGCGCAAGAAGGCACTTCGGCACCATCAGGTCACATCGAGGTAACCGAGCGATCACGCGACGATCGACCAGAACGACGGGAGAGGATGCGATGACGGACTTGCTGCACGATCAGTCGCACTGCCAGGCGGTCAAGGATCCCGAGGTGTCGGCGACCATCTCGCAGATGCTGGCCCGCGTCGGCGACAAGTGGTCGATGCTCCTGATCCGGACGCTCGGGCACGGCCCGCTGCGGTTCAACGAGCTTCGGCGGCAGGTCGGCGAGATCAGCCAGAAGGTCCTCTCGAGCACGCTGAAGGCACTCGAACGCGATGGGCTGGTCTCGCGGACGGTCGTCCCGAGCGTGCCGCCACAGGTGACCTACGAACTCACCGACCTCGGTCGCGAACTGCTGATCCCGGTCATCGCGATCATCGGCTGGACGATCGACAACACCGAACGCATCGTCGTCGCCCGACAGACCTACGACACGCAACACGCGAACGCGTAGTGCCGAAGTCGTTCCTGACCGGAGGGGTGGAGTCGACCGCGTCCGCGTCGCGTTGGAGACGCAGCCTCGGCGGTGCCGCACGCTCGTTCGCGGTCAACGTCGCGAACCCCAACCTGCGGCGGGCACAGCTGTCGTTCGCTGCGGCGTGGACCGGCGAATGGACCCTCGCTGTGGCCCTCTCGGTCGTCGCCTTCCGCGACGGCGGGCCTGCGGCGGTCGGTGCCGTGGCGTTTCTCCGCATGGTCCCCGCGGCGTTGCTGTCGCCGATCGGCACCGCCCTCGCCGATCGATTCCGCCGTGACAAGGTGCTGCGTTGGACGTGCGCGATCCGAGCCGCTGCTCTCGCGGCGTGTACGGCCACGGTCGCGACCGACGGGCCGACGTCGGTCGCGTACGCTCTCGCCGCGATCGCGACGATCGCCTTCGTGGTCTTCCGGCCGGCGCACTCTGCACTGCTGCCGTCGCTCTGTCGCTCGCCGCTCGATCTGACGAGCGCCAACGTCGTCCGCGGCCTGATCGACTCGATGAGCATGCTGGTCGGTCCCGCGCTCGCGGCCTTCCTGCTGGCTGTCGCCGATCCGGCGACTGCACTCGGATGTTCTGCCTTGCTCACGCTCGCCGCAGGACTCGCCCTCGCGAGGCTGTCGTACGACGTGGTGCCGATCGCCCCGTCCGGTGCGCCGCGTCGATTGTTCGAAGAAGCGGTCGAAGGCTTCCGGGCGTTGCCGCGGTATCCGGACGTGCATTTGCTGGTTCGGCTGACACTGACCCAGGCTGCGACGCGGGGCTGCTTCAGCGTGCTCGTCGTGGTCGTCGCGATCGAGATGCTCGACGTCGGCGAGGCGGGCGTCGGCCTTCTCACCGCCGCGGTCGGTGCGGGCGCGGTGGCCGGATCGCTCGGTGTGGCGATGTTCGCCGATGGTGGTCGGCTCGCCGCAGTGCTCGGTGTCGGTGTCGCCCTCTGGGCATTCCCCTTGGCGGTCGCCGGCGCGGTTCCGAGTGAAGCCCTGATCCTGGTGATGCTGGCGGTGGTCGGAGTCGGCAACTCGATGGTCGACGTCGGCATCTTCACGTTGCCGCCGCGCCTCGTGCCGGACGCGGTGCTGGCGCGGTTGTTCGGGGCCCTCGAGAGTCTGGGCGCGCTGGTGGTCGCGGCGGCCTGTCTGCTGACGCCACTCGTCCTCGATGCGATCGGTGTGCGCTGGACGCTGGTCGTCGTCGGGCTGCTCGGGCCGACGCACGTCGCGGTCTCGTGGACCCGCCTTCGGTCGATCGACCGCACGGTGACGCGACGCGACCTGGAAATCGGTTTGCTCGACGAACTGCCGATGTTCCGGCCACTGGCCTTACCGGCAATCGAGCAACTGGCCGACCGGCTGCACCCCGACACGTTCGACGTGGGCGAACACGTCGTGACGCAGGGTGACCCCGGGGACCACTTCTTCGTGATCGAACGTGGCGCGGCCGACGTGGTCCGAGATGGCGTCGTGACGGGTGGTCTCGCTGCTGGCGACGGTTTCGGGGAGATCGCGTTGCTGCGTGACGTCCCCCGAACGGCGTCGGTCGTCGCGACGATGCCGCTCCGGCTGTATTCGCTCGGCCGCGACGACTTCCTCGGCGCGATCGCCGGCCCGACCGCGAGCCGGGTGGCCGCCGAGGAGATCGCGACCGCCCGGCTGGGCAACAACGCACCGCCCGATCGTGCCGGCCCGCCGAACGCCGAAGCGCCCGACTCCTTGCATTGACGCTCGGCGCAGCGCGAGCGAGTGTCATCACGATCCCGCGTCGGCGAAGCCGGGGGAGTCCCGAGGGAGAGGCGTGCTGCGAAGGCCGCCCACCCCCACGTACGATCGCGGCATGGAGGAGCGGACGTGAGCGTCGATCGGTCCGATGCCGAGGTCGTCGCCCGTCGGCGCACCATTGTCACGGCGTTGCCGCTCGAGCCTGACGCCCGTCACCGGCTCAGCGCGCTCCTGGACGCCCGTGTCGTCGACGTCCGCGAGCCGTGCGACCACCCCGACCTCGTGCTCACGCCCGCGTGCAGCCCTCAGCTGATCAACCGCCTCAAGACGAAGT
>JBEVDP010000005.1:0-10714 GCA_040513235.1 Acidimicrobiia bacterium
CTTCCTTGCCGACGTCGTCGGCATTCGAGCCGCGCAGCCCCGCCGCGCACACGACGATCATCGGCTCGGACGACAGGTCGATGTGCTTCTTGTCTTCGGTGATGTCGCAGGAGATCGACTTGTAACAGAGTTCTGAGAGCTTGATCCGCACCTCTTCGGCGGCGACCCGGTTCACGCCATTGCCCACGACTGCCCAGGAACCCCGGGAAAGCGCATTCCGCTGCGCCGCGAGTGCGATCGCAGGCCGGCGTTCGAGCACGATGTCGAGCGCCGCGGGCATGTCCCGCAATGAGGTCAGCACCTCGTGGCGACGAACTCGAGCACCGTCACCGTCGACGCCGAGTTCAGCCGCGATCGCGAACGAGAGCAAGAATCCGGCGGCGATTTGCGCGTAGAACGCCTTCGTGGACGCCACGCTCATCTCGACGTCGCGGCCGTCGGACGTGTAGAGCACGCCGTCGCTCTTGTCGACGAGGTCGCTCTGGCGCCGGTTGACGATGGCCATGACGATCGCACCGCGGGATCGGACGAGATCGACGGTGCGATTCGTGTCGGCGGTCGTGCCGGACTGCGAGATCGCGACGACGAAAGCGTCGGACATGTCGGCCGTGAGCCCAAAGCCCGACAGCTCGGTCGCCGCGACCGCCTCCACCGCGACCGGATGACCGGCGAGCGCGGTGCGAATCGCGTGCGCGACGCCCTGCCCGGCGATCGCGGCGGTGCCCGCGCCGATGACGAGGATGCGGCGCAACCCACGCGACCGCAGTCGATCGAGCACCGGCGCGGTGAGCACTTCGTCGGTGAGTACGACATCCAGGCCACCGTCGCGCTCGACGATACGGCCGAGCAACGTCTTGCGGAACGACGTCGGCGACTCGTACATCTCCTTGAGGATGTAGTGCGCAGCGTGGCCGCGGTCGACGTCGCGGGTCGTGATCTCGGGGCGTACGAACTCGGCGTCGGAGAGCGGCAACACCGTCCCGTCGTACGAACGCCGGACGATCCCCTCGCGGGCACTCACCGAGACGACTTGACCCTGCGTTGCCGGGTTGCCGGGTACGAGCATGGTCTCGCCATCGAGGCGCATATACCGGTCGCATTCTTCGATGACGCCGTACGGCTCGCTCGCGATCACGTATGCGTCGTCGGTCACTCCGACGTACAACGCCTGCCCGCTGCCGCGCTGCGCCAGGAGGATCCGGTCGGCGTCCGACGCGATGTGGGCCGCGATCGCGACCGAACCTTCGAACGTCGCGACTGTGGCACGGAAGGCTTCGACCGGATCGGCCACGTTCGCGAGCCGGCGCGAGACGAGCGCGGGGATCACCTTGGCATCGGTGGTGATCTCAGGGGGGAACCGGAGCGCCTCGAGCGCCTTCAGGTCGGCGTAGTTGTCGACATCGCCGTTCAGCGCAGCCGCGACGTACTGCCCGCCGTCGATACCGAGCTCCTCGTGGTTCAGCGGGTGCGCGTTCGCCTCGGAGATGATCCCGACGCTCGCCCAGCGGGTGTGCGAGAGCACGACCGCGGCCGCAGTGTCCGCCCGCAGTGCGAGCCGCAACAACTCGTCGTTTGCGATCTGCTCACGCAAGCGCGAAGTGTTGTCGCCGAGCTTTCCGATCTCGGCGGAGGTCTTGTATACGAAGGCCAGATGTCCGCCGGCGACGCGGACCGCGCCCGTCGTGAACAGCGGATCGGTGCCGCGCAGCTGCACGAGGCGCGCGATCGTCGGGTCGTCGAGGTCGAGATCGTGACCGGCAACGAGCACGTGCAATCCCGCGGAGTCGCGCCCGCGGACCTCGAGCCGGTCGAGCGCCGACAGGGCGATCGTGATCGAGTGGAACGCGTCGATCGCGCCGCGGTGGGTACCTCCCCCCGCCAACGACTCGACGACGCGCGCGGTGCGCAGGCGATCGTTGCGCACGGACCACACCGCGTCCTTGGCTGCAATCAGCGCCGCATTGAGCGCCTCGATCTCCAGCCGATTCGGCGCGTCGAAATCGAGCCGGGCCTCGAACTCGGCCAACGCGCCGGCCAATGACTCAGTCCTGTGCTCGAACGCGACGAGAGCCAGGGGATCAGCAAGGAGCGCGGCTGTCCCAACTGCGCCGCGCAATTCGGCGGCAACCTCCGCGACTGCGGCCGCGACCTCGGCAACCGCGGGCGCGTCCAGGCTTTCGCCGCCCGCGCGGACGCGAGCATCCGCGTCGTCGAGTGTCGTAAGCAGGACTGGCAGTGCGGGCGCTTCCCGATCCGAAGGGCAGCGCAGCACGGCGACGATTCCGCACATTGCGGGGATCCTCCCGGGCGTCGAATGGAGCGATTCTACGGCGCGGCTACGAGGGCCTCATCGGTTGAAGGCGGCTTCGACCGCATGTCGCAGGCGAGCGACCGCGGCCTGAGCCTCGGACTCGGTCCGAGCCTCCGCCATCACCCGCACGAGCCGCTCGGTCCCTGAGGCCCGCACGAGCACCCGCCCGCCGTCCCCGAGGTCCGCCTCGACGGCCGCGACCTCCTCCCAGACGCCGGTCGCCGATTCAAGGTCGGGAACCCGGTCCACCCGCACACCGACGAGCACCTGCGGGAAGCGCTCCATGCTGCGCGCGTGAACGGAGAGTGGTGTGCCGGTTCGCCGTATGAGGTCGCACAGCAACGCGCCCGTCAGCAGCCCATCACCGGTCGTGGCGAGATCGCGCATGATGATGTGCCCCGATTGCTCTCCACCGAGCACGAGGTCGCGTTCCGCGAGCGCAACCAGCACGTGACGGTCGCCGACCGGCGTCTCGACGATCTCGATGCCCGCACGCGCCAACGCGCGGCGCAACCCGAGGTTCGACATCACCGTGACCGCGATCGCGTTGTTACGCAGCAGCCCCCGGGCGCGGAGATCGAGCGCAAACATCGTCATGATCTGGTCGCCGTCGACCACCTCGCCGTCTTCGTCGACCGCGATCACGCGGTCGGCGTCGCCGTCGAGCGCGAGTCCGAGCTGCGCGCCGTGGACGCGCAGGGCCGCGACAACGACTTCGGGATGGGTCGATCCGCACTGCGCATTGATGTTGCGGCCGTCGGGTTCGGCGTGCAAGACGACAACGTCGGCGCCGAGCGCGGCGAACACCTGCGGCCCGACCGCGAACGCGGCGCCGTTCGCACAGTCGAGCACGACGCGCAAGCCCGACAGACTGCGCCCTTCGAGCGCTCCCGTCACGTGCTCGACGTACTCGACGGCGGCGTGCTGATCGTCGTTGAAGGTGACGACACGCTCGTCGGACGGCGCCGCGAGGGCGCTCGCGAGCTCGGCCTCGATGGCCGCTTCGACTTCGTCGCGCAGCTTGTGGCCGCCGGCCGCGAGCAGCTTGACGCCGTTGTCGGTCCAGGGGTTGTGACTGGCCGAGATGACCGCGGCCGGCGCGTTGTGGCTCTGCGCGAGATACGCGATCGCAGGCGTCGGCAGGACTCCCAGCGAGACGACCTGCGCGCCTTCGAACGCGAGTCCGGCGGTGAGCGCCTGTGCGATGCGGGTTCCCGACGCGCGGGTGTCGCGCCCGACGAGGAACTGCTCGCCACCGAGGACGCGTGCCGCGGCGCGACCGAGCGCCACGACCAGATCGTCGGTGAGATCGGCGTCCGCGTCGCCGCGTACGCCGTCAGTACCGAACCGGAGCAACGACGCCCGCAGAACTACCGCTTGGAGTACTGCGGCGCCTTGCGGGCCTTCTTGAGCCCGTACTTCCGACGCTCCTTCTCCCGCGCGTCGCGCCGGAGGAGGCCCGCCTTCTTGAGCACCGAACGGACGTCGGGGTCGAGCTCGACGAGCGCGCGTGAGATACCGAGTCGGATCGCACCGGCCTGGCCGCTGACGCCCCCGCCGTGCAACGTCGCGTCGACGTCGTAGACCTCTTCGGTCTGGGTGAGCCGCAGCGGTTCCTTGGCGATCACCTGGTGCGTGAGGATCGGGAAGTACGCCGCGAACGGCCGACCGTTGACCGTGATCTGACCGGTACCGGGACGCAGCCGCACGCGTGCGACCGCTTCCTTGCGCCGACCGGTGGTCTGGTTCAGAGGCTTGGGCAACGTTGCTTCCTTAGCTCGTGGTGCGCGCGTACGAACGCGCGGGCAGGGCACGTGCGACGGGCTGCTGCGCCGCATGTGGGTGAGTCGGGCCGGGGTGGATCTTCAGCTTCTTGAGCATGCTGCGCCCGAGCGGGCCCTTCGGCAGCATCCGCTTCACCGCGAGACGTACGACTTTCTCGGGGTCGCGGGCGATCAACGACTCGAGTGACTCGGTGCGCACGCCGCCGGGGTAGCCGGTGTGCCGGTGGTACAGCTTGTCCTTGGCCTTGCGGGGCGAGATCGCGAGCTTGGCCGCGTTGATCACGATGACGTGGTCGCCGGTGTCGACGTGCGGCGCCCAGATCGGCTTGTGCTTGCCGCGCAGCAGCGTCGCGATCTCGGTGGCCAGCCTCCCGAGGATGGCGCCCTCGGCATCGATCACGTGCCACTCGCGGGTGATGTCGGCAGGTCGGGGCGTGAACGTGCGCACGGAATTTCCTTCAATTCTGGCGAGCGAGCCCAGGCGCGCGTCGAACACGGAGCCGCCGGGCGGACAGGCAAGAGTAGCGGCCGGACCGCCCGCGCGACAAAATCTCCCGCTCAGAGGGCCGCTCGGGTCCCGCCGCCCGCTGCCTACGGCCTCGGTCGGCTCCGGTCGGGGCGAGACAGCTCCGGAAGCCGCCGGTAGGTTCGGGGCATGACGACGGTTTCCGAACCCGGGCACGAGGTCGCGGCCGAGCACCGCGCCGAGGTCGACGCTGCCCTGGCCGTGCTGCTCGACCCGGCCCTCGAGCCCATCGTCGACATGGTCTTCACCCGCCGCGACGGCCGCTACGAAGCCCTCGCGGCCGACGGGATGGTCGCCTTCCGGCGTTCCGACGGCGGCTGGGAGGTCGTCGCTCAGGAGGGCGCCGACCCGCTCGGCCGCCAGGACCCCGGCGCCTTTACGCCGCTCACCGCGGAGCGCGCTCACCTCCATCCCCACCGCCGGGACAACACCTATCCCCACGGCTACGACCAGATCGCCCAACTCTTCGACTCCCCCGCCGCCCCCGACCTGTGCGTCATCCATTCGGCCGCCCACAACTGGGAGGACCAAGGCGGGCACCGAGGCGAGCACGGGTCCCCGGGCGTCGTGCAGGCACGCGCCCCATTGGTGCTCGCCGGCAAGGGAGTCCGCCGGCTCGGTGTCGCGCCCCTCTCGGCCCGCCTGGTCGACGTCGCGCCGACCATCGCCGCGCTCCTCGGCTGCGCGCCGCGCGCCGACGGCACCTACTTCGCACGCCAGGACGGCACGGTGCTCGACGAAGTGCTCGATCCCGCCGAACAACCGCGCCATGTCGTCGGCTTTCTGTTCGACGGCACCAACTCGAACGTGCTGTACGACATGGCCGCGCGCGGCGAAGCACCGAATGTTGCACGCCTCATCGAGATGGGGGTCGCGTTCGGGCACGGCGCGATCGCGTCGCTGCCGACGGTAACGCTCGCCAACCACACGACGATCCTCACGGGTGCGCACCCCGGGCATCACGGCATCCTGCACAACGCGTGGTACGACCGCGCGCAGGCCGCGCAGATCATCACCAACTCGTCGGCGACTTGGCCGACTGCGATGCAACATCTCATGCCGGGCACCGAAACCATTCACGACGTCGTCCACCGCACGTGGCCCGACGCGTTCAGCGCGTCCGTAAACGAGCCGTGCGACACCGGCGCCGACTACTCGACGTTCGATTTCTTCCGGCGCGGTGAGGTACCGCCGATCCCGAAGAGCCCTGATGGGCTGCCACACACGACCGAACGCTTCGTGAGACCATCGAAGGACTATTCGTGGTCGTCGATCGTCGACCACATGGGAGTCGAACAGGAGGTCGGCATCCTCAGCGGCCACTACCGCGACCAGACCTATCCCGCGCCGCGATTCCTGTGGTGCAACTTCACGCTGACGGACGCCGCGATGCACGAAGGCGGACCGCATTCCGAGATCGCAGCGGCTGCGGTGCGCGACAGCGACGGCCGCATCGGCGACGTGTTCGCCGCACTCGAACGGGCCGGGATCTTCGACGACTGCGCCTTCTGCCTGGTCGCTGATCACGGCATGGAGGAGACGGATCCCGCCTGCACCGGCGACTGGGGAGTGGCCTTGCGCGACTCCGGGCTGACGATCCGCGATGAGGGGTACGGATTCCTCTACTTCGGGACGTGAGGCCCCTGAGCTGAGCGAACGGCGTCAGTGCGAGTCGGCGTAGCCGACTTCCCACAGACTCAAGCCGTGCGGCGGGGCGATTTGTCCCGCCGCCGCGCGTTCGTGCGCGTTGATGATGCCGAGCATCTCGCCGGGCCGGCGCTTGCCCGCGCCGACCTCCACCAGCGTGCCGACGATCGACCGAACCATCTGCCAGCAGAACGCGGCGGCACGAATTTCGTAGCGCAGGATGCCGTCGCCCTCGTCCGTCCATGACGACATGTGCACGGTGCGCATCGTCGTCGAGCCTTCGGGCCCCTTGCGACAGAACGAGGAGAAGTCGTGATCGCCGACGAACGGGTCGGCGGCAAGCCACAGGGCGCGCAGGTCGAGCGGGTCGGAGATCCACCACGTGAACCGGTCGCGGAACGGATCGGGCACCGGGCGGTTCACGATCGTGTATCGGTAGTGACGCCAGATGGCCGACTGCCGCGCGTCGAACGAACCATCGACGATCTCGCATGACCGAACGACGATCTGCGGCGCCAGCATCGAACTCACCGCGGACGCGAGCCGCCACGGATCGAGCCCCGGTATTGCAGGGAACGACACCACCTGTCCCCACGCGTGCACCCCTGCGTCGGTGCGCCCCGCGCACGCGAGCTCTACCGGGTGGCGCAACACCTTGCCGATCGCCTGTCCGAGCGCGCCGCCCACGGTCTTCACGTGCGGTTGGTTCGGCTGCGCCGCGAACCCGGAGAAGTCGGTGCCGTCGTACGCGACAACCATCTTCACCTGCGCCGGGAGCGCGTCAGGCGCGTCGAACAAGGTCACGCCCCGCAGCGTAGGTTTGGAGCCGCCCGGACACATAGTGTCCGGCGGCATCCGAACAAGGGCTAGACCAGTTCGATGCGGGCCATGGGGGCGTTGTCGCCCGGGCGCGGACCCAGCTTCAGGATGCGCGTGTAGCCGCCGTTGCGGTCGTGGTAGCGCGGGCCGATCTCGACGAACAGCTTGTGCGCGGCGTCCTTGTCATGGATGCGGGCGACCACCTGGCGCTGCTTGTGCAGCCCGCCGTGCTTGGCCTTGGTAATCAACTTCTCCACGTAGGGCCGCAACGCCTTGGCCTTGGCCTCGGTCGTCGTGATGGCACCCGTGTCGGAGATGATCAGGCTCGCGGCGAGGTTCGCCATCATGTGCTTTTGATGGTTGGGGCCGCTGCCGAAGCGCGCCCCTTTCTTCGGGGCGGGCATGACGCCTTACTCCTTCACCCGCAGGGAGAGGCCACGCTCGTCGAGCTTCTGGATGACCTCTTCGAGGGACTTCGCACCGAAGTTCGTGATCGCAAGAAGATCGTCCTCGGTCTTCTGCACGAGCTGGCCGATCGAGTCGACCCGCGCCCGCTTGAGGCAGTTGCGCGGCCGCTCCGACAGGTCGAGCTCCTCGATCGCGAGGTCGAGGTCGGGCGAGGTCGACGTCGGCGACGCGACTTCACCGAGTTCGAGGCCGCGGGGCTGCTCCGAGAGCTCGGCAATCAGGTCGATCAGTTTGCGCAGCGTGTCGCCCGCCGATGCGAGCGCGTCGCGCGGAGTGATCGAACCGTCGGTCTCGATCTCGACCGAGAGCTTGTCGTAGTTGGTCGCCTGCTCGACACGGGTCGGCTCGACGGCGAACTGCACGCGGCGCACCGGCGAGAAGATCGCGTCGACCGGGATCACGCCGATCGTGGTCGTGCGCTTGTTTCGCTCCGCGGAGAGGTAGCCGCGACCCTGTTCGACGGTGAGGTCGAGCGCGATTCGGCCGGCCGCGTTCACGGTCGCGATGTAGAGATCGGGGTTGAGGATCTCGACGTCGGCCGTCGTCTGGATGTCGGCCGCGCGCACCTCACCCGGGCCTCGCTTGTCGAGTCGCAGCGTGACGGGCTCCTCCGACGCGCACCGCAGCACGAGGTCCTTCAGGTTGAGGATGACGTCGGTGACGTCTTCCTTCACACCCTTGATGACGTCGAACTCGTGCAGAGCGTCGTCGAAACGCACCTGCGTGACTGCGGCACCCGGAATCGACGAGAGCAGCGTGCGGCGCAGGCTGTTGCCGAGCGTGTGGCCGAAGCCGGGCTCGAGCGGTGAGATGGTGAAACGCTGGAGATCGCCGTCGGGGTCGCCGGCTTCGATCTCGGGTCGCTGAATGATGAGCATGAGGCAGCCCTCGGGTTCGTGAGGCGGGGGGTGGGGGTGGGCTACTTGGAGTACAGCTCGACGATGAGCTGCTCTCGCACTGGGAGATCGACCTGCTCGCGCAGCGGCAGCTCGCGAACGGTCGCGGTGAGTTCGTTCGACGACACTTCGAGCCACGCGGGGACTCCACGATCAAGCGTGTCGATGTTGTGCCGGATCACGATCATCTTCTGCGCCTTGGCGCCGAGCGATACGACGTCGCCCTTGCGCAGCGTGTACGACGGGATCGTGACGCGCTTGCCGTTCACCGTGACATGGCCGTGGCGCACGAACTGGCGCGCCTGGTTCCGGCTCGACGCGAAGGCCGCACGGAACACCACGTTGTCGAGGCGGAGCTCGAGCAACCGGATGAGGTTCTCACCGGTGATCCCGGGCTGACGGTTCGCCTTCGCGTACAGCATGCGGAACTGCTTCTCGAGCAGGCCGTAGATGCGCCGCGCCTTCTGCTTCTCGCGCAGCTGGAACATGTACTCGCTCTCGCGCACGCGCCCGCGGCCGTGCTGGCCGGGCGGGTACGGACGCTTCTCGATGGGGCAGCGCATCGTTTCGCACTTGGTGCCCTTGAGAAACAGCTTCATGCGCTCGCGCCGGCACAACCGGCAGACCGCGCCTGTGTAGCGCGCCATCTTCAGACCCTCATCTTTCAGACCCGCCGGCGCTTCGGCGGGCGGCAACCGTTGTGCGGGATCGGCGTCACGTCTTTGATACCGACGACTTCGATCCCCGCGTTCGTGATGGACCGGATCGCGGTTTCGCGCCCCGAACCCGGACCCTTCACCACCACGTCGACCTTGCGGACGCCGTGCTCCATCGCGCGCCGAGCAGCGGCCTCGGCCGCGAGCTGCGCCGCAAACGGCGTGCTCTTGCGCGAGCCCTTGTATCCGACGTTCCCGGACGACGCCCACGAGATCGTGGCGCCGCTCTGGTCGGTGAAGGTGATGATCGTGTTGTTGAACGACGACTTGATGTGGGCGACGCCGTACGCAACGTTCTTGCGCTCTTTGCGCTTCGGACGCCGGCCGCCAGCCGGGGGCTTTGCCACTCTTTACGCTCCGGTTCTCAGTGCTTCCGGGCGCGCTTCTTGCCCGCCACGGTCTTCTTCGGACCCTTGCGGGTGCGCGCGTTGGTACGGGTGCGCTGTCCGTGGACCGGCAGGCCCCTGCGGTGACGCAGGCCCTCGTAGTTGCCGATCTCCATCTTGCGCTTGATGTTCTGCGACACCTCGCGGCGCAGGTCACCTTCGACTTTGAGGTTCTGGTCGATGTACGACCGCAGCCGCGCGACCTCTTCCTCGGTCAGGTCCCGCACACGCGTGTCGCGCGACATGCCGTTGTCGTCGCAGACCTTCTGGGAGGTCGTGCGGCCGACGCCGTAGATGTACGTCAATGAGATCTCGAGCCGCTTCTCGCGGGGGATGTCGACACCGGCGATACGAGCCATAAGACGAAAGCTCCTCTAGCCCTGACGCTGCTTGTGGCGCGGGTCGGTGCAGATGACGCGCACAGATCCGTGACGACGGATCACCTTGCACTTGTCGCACATCTTCTTGACGGAAGGTCGGACCTTCATCGCGCGTTCCTCGGCGTCACTTGTAGCGGTAGGTAATGCGACCTCGGGAGAGGTCGTACGGTGTCAGCTCGACTTGTACGCGGTCGCCGGGAGCGATGCGGATGTAGTGCATCCGCATCTTCCCCGAGATGTGCGCCAGCACCTTGTGCCCATTTTCGAGTTCGACCCGGAACATGGCGTTGGGCAACGGCTCGACAACCGTGCCTTCCACCAGAATCGTGTCGTCTTTGGGCTTGGCCAGAGCAGGTCACCACCTCGGGAAATCCGGCGCGCCGGAAGCGCGCAAGAAGGGCTGGGGGCCGACTGAACAGGGTACATGACGGACCCCGTCCGGAGAAAGCCGAGGCCGGAGTCACCCTCCGTGGCCGGCCTGGCCCCCCAACAGTCAGAGCTGTGAGGCAGGAAAGGGTCACGGAACGGTCAGGATGACCGGACCGTCGGCCGTGAGCGCGACGGTGTGCTCGAAGTGCGCCGCCCGCGAACCATCGGCGGTCACGACCGTCCACCCGTCGTCGAGCACCCGCGTCGCGGCGGCGCCGACGTTCACCATCGGCTCGATGGCGATCACGAGGCCCTCGCGTAGGCGCAAACCCCGGCCCGCGGGGCCGTGATTGGGGACGTCGGGCTCTTCATGCATCGCGGTTCCGATGCCGTGCCCGGTGTAGTCCCGGAC
>JBEVDP010000006.1:0-3739 GCA_040513235.1 Acidimicrobiia bacterium
TCGTGCTCTCCAGGTACGCGGGGATCGCGTCGGCGTCACACCGCTCCAACACGGGCTGTAACGCCCGGCTCGCGAGTCCCTCACCCTGGCGCGGCGGATCCGTCCCGAGCCCGGCGAGGTAGAAGTGCGGCACGACCGGGTGGACCGCGTGCATTGCCGAGAATGCGGCGCGGAACCGCACGATCGCCTCGCCGACGATCTGTTCGAGCGGCTCCATGGCGCGCAACACTTCGTCGACGGGTTGCTGCTTGCCGGGCGGCGCCCAGAACGCCCCGGTCGCGCACGTGTCGTCTGTGTAGCACTCGCCCTGCGGGATGCTCGAGTAACGGGCCTGCCCGGCGAACATGCGCTCGAGCCGATCGAGGCGCGTGCTCTCGTCGGGGAGGAGCCAACGCTGCAGCGGGTCGTCCCAGAACGCACGCGCCATCGCGGCCGAAACGGCAGCAACGTCGTCGAACGTCATCTTGCGAATCATTCGGGCCAGTATTGCGGCATGGCCGAGCCGTCCGGCGAGTTCCGCCGCGATCCGTTGACCCGGGAGTGGGTGAACATCGTCGGACACCGCCAAGCGCGGCCGAACCTTCCCGAGGCCGGCTGCCCGTTCTGTGTCGGCGGTCTCGAAGCACCCGAGCCCTACGACGTGCGTTGGTTCGAGAACCGTTGGCCGGCGCTCGCGCCGGGTCCGGCAATCGACGCCACCTCGGACGATCCGGTTACCGCAGTCGGCGCGTCCGAGGTCGTGCTGTTCTCCCCGACGCACAACGCGTCCCTTTCGACACTGCCGGTCGACCAGGTTCGCAAGGTTGTCGACCTCTGGGCGGAACGCACCGAGGCGCTCCTCGCACGCGCCGAGATCGAATACGTGCTCGTGTTCGAGAACCGTGGGCGCGAGGTCGGCGCGACGATCGACCACCCCCACGGCCAGATCTACGCGTTCCCCTTCGTCCCGCCCGCGCCGGCCACCGAGGCCGCAGTCGCTCGCGAATACGGATGCGCACTGTGCGAGGAGCTGACCGACGGCGCTCGCGTCGTGACGGAACACGGTGACTGGGCCGCGTACGTCCCGGCCGCGTCGGGTTACCCGTACGGGATGCGGTTCGCGCCGCGCCGGCACGTCGGCTCGCTCGCCGCGCTCGAGGACGCATCGCGCGACGCCCTCGCGGCGCTGCTGATCGACGCGCTCCGGCGCTACGACCACCTGTGGAACGAGGACGACCACCTGTGGAACGAGGACGACCACGTCTGGAACGAGGACGACCACCTGTGGAACGAGGAAAACCGCTTTCCCTACCTGCTGTGGTTCCACCAAGCACCGGCCGCGGGTGGCGACGAGTACCACGTGCACGCGCACGTCGCGCCGCCGCTGCGGGCACCGGGCGTGGCGCGCTATATCGCGTCAGGCGAACTCGGGAGCGGAACGCTCTCCAACCCGGTCGTGCCCGAGGACGCGGCTCGGGCGCTGCGCGACGCGCGATGACGAGTTTCCGGGCGCCCGCGCGCGTGAACCTCATCGGTGGACAGGTCGACTACCACGAAGGTCTCGTCGTCGGAATCGCGGCCGACCTCGACGTCTTCGTGGCCGGCACTGCTCGCACCGACGGCCGCATTTTGGTGACGTCGCGTGAGATCACCGGCGTCGTCGACGTCGCAGCCGACGGGAGCGACGATCCGACAACCGTATCGCCGCCGTGGGGACGCGCAGTCGCAGGCGTTGCACGCGCGCTCGCCGAGCGCGACCGGCCGGCCATTGGCGCCGATCTCGCGATCACGTCGACGATTCCGATCGGCGCGGGGTTGTCGTCGAGCGCCGCGTTCGAAGTCGCGGTTGCACTCGCGCTGAATGACGCGGCCGGTTTCGCGCTCGCACCGACCGACCTCGCCCGCGCCGCGCAACGGGCCGAGCACCTGGCCCTCGGCGTGCCGTGCGGCATCCAGGATCAGTTCACGTCGATTGCGGGCGTGGCGGGCTGCGCGATCCGCATCGACTGCCGCACGCTCGCGGTCGAGGCGATCCCGATCCCCGACGGGCTCGGAGTCGTCGTGGTGCACTCGGGCGTGACGCGCACACTGGAAGGCAGCCCGTGGGCGGCCCGCCGCGCCGAGAGCTTCGCAGTCGCGGAACGGCTCGGTCTGCGGGTGCTGCGGGACGCGACGCCGGAGCAGGTTGCGCACGAGCCCCGCGGCCGACATGTCGTCACCGAGATCGCCCGCGTCGACGCGTTCGCGGACGCGTTGCGAGGCGGCGACATCGACGCGCTCGGTCCGCTGCTGCTCGCTTCCCACGCGTCGTCACGCGACAACATGCAGGTGTCGATCGCCGAACTCGACGCTCTCGTCGACGCGTTCGTCGCCGCCGGCGCGTACGGCGCCCGGCTCACGGGCGGCGGCTTCGGCGGCTGCGTGGTCGCGCTCGTCCCGGCGGCGCGCGCGGACGCAATCGCGCAGGAAGTCGCGGACGGGCTTCAAGCGTGGGTGATGCGCGCCGCGCCCGGCGCCGGACCGATCCGCTGAGTCAGGCCCGGCGGGCCGCGAGCCCGTCGTAGCGCGCGGTCGTCAGGCGGACTCAGTCTGCCGCGCGTACATTCAGGGCTGTGGTCGACACCTACATACGGGCGCCCGGCCGTGTGAACCTGATCGGCGACCACACTGACTACCAGGACGGATTCTGCGTCCCGGTTGCGATCGACCGCGACGTCCTCGTCGGATTCCGCTCCCGCACCGACGGGATGGTCGTCGTGCGTTCACGTGAGTTCGATGGCGCGGTCGACCTTGCGGCCGACGGCTCGGCGACACCGCACACGGTCGAGCCCGCGTGGGGCCGCACGGTCGCGGCCGTCCTGCGGGTCCTCGCGACCTCCGGGCGGGCACCGGTCGGGTTCGATGCCGTGATCGGGTCGACGATCCCCGTCGGGTCGGGTCTCTCGTCGAGTGCCGCGGTCGCGGTGGCCGTCACCCTCGCGGCCGCTCACGTCGCAGGGATTCGGCTCGAGCGCCGTGACCTCGTCCTCGCCGCGCAGGAAGCCGAGCACCTCGCGTCGGGCGTCCCCTGCGGCGTCCTCGACCAGACCGCGTCGGTGTGCGGACAGGCAAACCACGCGCTGCTGCTCGATTGCCGCTCGATCGACATCGACGCCGTACCCCTCCCCGACACGATCACGATCCTGATCGTCCACTCCGGGTTGCCGCGCCACCTCGCGCACAGCGCGTATGCCGATCGCCGCGCGACGTGTGAAGCCGCGGCAGCCCGGCTCGGCGTGCCCGCCCTGCGCGACGCCACGCTCGAGCAGGTGGCCGACGACCCGTTTGCCCGTCACGTCGTGACGGAGAACGCTCGCGCGCTCGCGTTCGCGACTGCGCTGCGCGCCGGCGACGTCGCCGGGTGCGGCGAGCTGATGCGGGCCAGCCATGCATCGCTGCGGGACGACTTCGCGGTCTCGACACCCGAGCTCGACTGTCTCGTCGAACTCGCGCACGACGAAGGCGCGTACGGCGCCCGGCTGACCGGCGCGGGGTTCGGCGGATGCATCGTCGCACTGGTGCCGGCCCCACGGGCCGAGACGATCGCGGCGGCGGTTGCCGACCGCTACCGTGCCGAAACCGGGTACGAACCCTCCGCCTTCTCGGTCCGCGCCGTTGACGGCGCCGGGATCGTGAACGTGCGCTGAGACCGACAGGAGCATCGATGCCGACGATCTTCAGCCGCATCATCGCCGGTGACCTACCGGGGCGGTTCGTGTGG
>JBEVDP010000007.1:0-3564 GCA_040513235.1 Acidimicrobiia bacterium
GGGTTTCAGCCGGTGGCCTCGGCGTAGCCTGCCCGCATGGCGATCAAGCTCAACTGGCGCAAGAGCGAGACGCACGGGCTCGAAGCGGATCCCGAACCGCGGGAGATCCGCTACACGCTGTTCTCGGCCGACGCTCACCTCGTCGAACCGCCGGACATGTTCGCGGGGCGGCTACCGGCGCGGCTGCAAGAACTGGCGCCGCGGGTCGTCGAGACCGAAGAGGGCCACGAGGTCTGGGAGTTCGACGGAAACGTCTACTTCCAGGTCGGCCTCAACGCGGTCGTCGGACGCAAGCGTGAAGACTGGAAGGTCGAACCGACGCGCTTCGACGAGATGCGGCCAGGTTGCTTCGATATCGAGGCGCGCATCCGCGACATGGATATCAACGGCGTCTGGGCATCAGTCAACTTTCCGTCGCAGATCACGGGCTTCTGCGGTTCGGTGTTCTCGCGCTGCTCTGATCCCGAGCTCGGACTCGCGGTGACGCAAGCGTGGAACGACTGGTTCCACGACGAATGGTTCGCGGCGCATCCCGACCGCATCGTCCCGATGGGGATCACCTACCTCGCCGATGCCGAGCAGGGCGCGGCGGAGATCCGCCGCAACGCGGCTCGCGGCTTCACCGCCGTGACACTGCCCGAGATGCCGCACCGCATCGGGATGGAACCGATCTTCTCGCCGTGGTGGGATCCGATCATCGCCGCGTGTGCGGAAACCGGGACCGTGATCTGCCTGCATGTCGGCTCGACCGGAGTTGCCGACATGCCGCGCGGCGCGCCGATGGTGCCGCTCGGCGCGACGCTCTTCGGCCAGCTCTCGCTGTCGGCGTGCGCGGAGTGGCTGTGGTCGGGTTACGCAGTGAAGCACCCGGAGCTCGCGATCGTGATGAGCGAGGGCGGCATCGGCTGGGTGGCGATGCTGCACGACCGGCTCGAGAACATCGTCGTCCGCTCTGGCTACGGCGACTACTTCCCTGGCGAGGTGCGGCCGGCCGAGGTGTTGCGCCGCAACTTCTGGTTCTCCACCATCGACGATCCCTCGACGCTCGTAACCCGCCACACGATCGGTGTCGACCACATCGTGTTCGAGTCGGACTATCCGCACGGCGACGGGACGTGGCCCGACACGCAACACGTGTTCGACGCCGTGTTCGGCGCACTCCCGGCCGACGAGATCGCGAAGATCAGCCACGAGAACGCGACCACACTGTTCCGTCACCCGCTCCCACCGCCCGGAAGCCCACACGCGATTGGAGTACGGCCGTGAGCGACTACGAAACGCTGTTGCGCGATGCGTACATCGGCGAGATCTTCGGCGACGCACTGTTCGGTGCGCTGGCGGACGCGCAGCCCGATGCGGACCGACGCGAGAAGCTGCGGACGCTGCAGACCGTCGAGGCCCGTACCGCAACCAGTCTGCGGAGACTCGTCGAGAACGCCGGGATGAAGCTCTCGTCCGCAGAACCCAAGGCGCGTGACGACGGACGCAAGCTCGCGGCCACGCTCGACGCATCCGACTGGAACACGTTCGTACACCTCCTGCACGACTCCCTGCCGACGTTTGTCGAGAAGTTCGAGCGGTTGCGTGAGCTCGGCGGCGAACCTGTCGACCCCGCCTTGAATGCGCTCGTCAACCACGAGCGCGCCATCCAGCGTTTCGCCGAGCTCGAGCTTTCCGGCGACAAGCGCTCGATCAAGCCGCTCACCGACCACCTGCGCAAGCCGGTCTGAGACGCGCGGCGAAGCCGCGGCGCTCAACGCTTGCCTCGGTTCGTGACGAACTGCACAACGGTGACGATATTCCCGCGCAAGCGCGAGGGTTTTTCCGTCCAGCCAACGTAATGTGCGCGCCTTCCGGGAAAACAAACACCCCGATCGCGCGCGTGCGCGCCGGTCGTCCGGGGGGAGGCAGCCGCATGCCAGGCGAGACAACGTTGGCCGCGGGACTCACAAGGAGCCGGCGGCAACGAGTCGGAGCGGCGCTGTGCGCACTGTCACTCCTCTTCGTGCTCAGCGGTTGTATGAGCGCCGACCAGCAGGTCGCCTTTAACTGGCTGAAGTGGTCGCGGGCCGAGCGCGGGCTGCCCGAACTCATGTGGAATCGGGCCGCGCAAGACCGCGCGCAAGCGTGGGCTGATCATCTCGCGGCGGTCGGGGACCTGTCGCACTCCGACCTTCACGCGACGCTCGCCGCCACTGGCGCGCGTGCTGCGGCCGAGAACGTCGGTGTCGGGCCCTCCGTCGAAGCCGTGCATCAAGGCCTGCTCGGTTCCCCCCCACATCTGGCGAATCTCGTCGGGCCGTACACCCACGTCGGGGTAGGAGTAGCGCGCAACGGTGACCGTGTTTTCGTCGTACAACTGTTCTTGACGCTCTGAAGGCCCGCCCTCGCGCGCTCGTGAACGTTTGACGCACTGCTGTCCTGAGGCGTTTGGCCGTCGGTTTGGCCGTCACACCCGGCACGCAGTACGCGAAACTCCTCGTGAGCGCCCGTAGCTCAGGGGATAGAGCGACGGACTTCTAATCCGTTGGTCGGAGGTTCGAATCCTCCCGGGCGCGCGGGAGCGTCTAGCCCAGGTTCTCCGCCAGGAACAGGTGGAGGTTGATCGGCGGTTCTGCGCGCGGGGGCGCGAGCGGACATGACGCGTTACTCCGGCGGCGTAAGGCCTACTCCGTCGATCGAGTCGGTTGGGACGACTTCCGGCGGGTCGCGGAGCACTGCTGCCGCCGCCTCTCGCGCGCGGCGCAGATCGCTGCCCACGACCATGACCTCGGCGAGCGTGGTCGCGAACACGCCGTCGGGACCGACAACCTCGGCGCCGATCTCGACGTCGACATCGACCTCGAGCGCGAGACATCCCTTCGGCCGGACCTCGGGGAGGGGCAGCGCAGCCAGGCGACCAGAGGCAGGGGCGTGCACGATCGCATCGAACACGGCGCAGCGCGGTCGCCGGCTCGGCTTCAGCATCTGCGGCAGTTCGAGGCAGCTCCGCAGCTGCGCTTCGACCAGGTCAACGCCCCACACTGCTTCGACCACTTGGTGGATCCGACCGCCACCCATGCGCGCGTTGACCTCGATGATGCGCGGGCCGTGACTGGTGCACTTGCCCTCCACGTGCAACACACCCTGCACGAACCCGAACGCCTGCACGGTCTGCACGCTCAGTTCGACGAGCCGACCGACCGCACGACGGCTGTGGTCGGGCGGGCAGTGCAGACCGGTCTCCTGGAACGACGGCTCGGCCGTCGGCCAATTCTGCGAAACGCTGGAGAACAGGCACTTCCCGTCTTCCAGGACGAGATCCACGTCGAACTCGACTCCGTCGAGATACTCCTCCAGCAAGAGGTCGTTGCCGGTTCGAAAGATGTAGTTGTGCTCGGGACTCACGACCCGACGAACAAGCGAGTACACCTTCGGGAGGTCTTCGAGCGCGTCGACGCGGACGCACCCCATCGCGCTTGCGCCGAACTCGGGCTTCACGACGGCCGGGAAACCGACGTGCTCAGCCGCGGCGAAGAGCTCGTCCAACGACCGCACCCGCTGCGCCCGCGGGGTCGGCAGTCC
>JBEVDP010000008.1:0-5247 GCA_040513235.1 Acidimicrobiia bacterium
GCTCGCCGGCCGCGGCGAGCGCGTCGAGGGCAAGCACGGTCGACACGTACGGCGCGGGCGCGGCGTGGCGGCCCATCTCCTCGACGAGCACCGCGACCTCGATCGCACCCAGGCCGAGCCCGCCCCCCGCTTCGGGCTGTTCGAGCGCGAGCCAGCCCTGGTCGACCATCGCGGCCCACAGATCGACGGACCAGGCGTCATCCGTCTCGGTATGGGCGCGCACACGGGCCGGTGACGCGAGATCGTCGAGGAGATCGCGCGCAGCCGCGCCGAGCGCGAGTTGATCTTCCGAGAGGTCGAAGTCCATAGCGGGAAGGCTGAGTCTCGCGCGCTGGTCAGACGCTGATCCACGTTGCCCGCGCAACCGCGACCAGTTCGTCGCCCTCGTACAGCGCGCTCGCGGCGAACAGCTTGCGGCCGTCGACACCGAGCGGCCAGGAGCACGCGACCAAGGGCGATTCGATCGCGGGCCGGCGGTCGATGCGCGCCGCGATGCGGCCGAGCACGTAGGCCGTCGTCGGGCGCGTGCCGTCCATGTACATCACGAAGCTGCTCGGACAGTCGAGCGCGGCCCACAGCAAGTGTGCGGGAACGAGCCCATCCGCGTCGGTGAGATCACGCGGGTAGACCACCGGCGCGGCGAACAACTCTCGGGCGCCGAGCCGGCCCGGAAACACCCGGAGTCCGTCGCCTTCGGCGCGACCGGGCCCGCACACGAAGCATGTCGGGAACGGGTGCCACTCCGGGTGCATGACGACCGGTGACGCCGCCGCGGCGTCGCGGGCTTCGGCGAGCGGAACCGCGGGCGGTGCTTCGACGTCGACGACCGTCGCAATCGCCTCTGCGATCACCTCGTCGCCCGCGCGCAGCACGACGGTGTCGCCGTCGGGCGCCGTTTCCAACACGGTATCCAGCGGCGAGGGCCGGCGCAGCGTCACCTCCGCCGGCCCCGGTATCGCGGCCGCAAGCAGCCCCGCGGTAACACCTCCGTTCCCCCGGTCGGCGGGCCCACGGAAGCGGGGCGAGATCACGATGGCGTCCGGCACGGATCAATCCTGGCATCGGTAGATTGCAGGGTGCCCCCAGATGGAGGAGTGAGCATGAGCGAGCATCGCGAGGTGGGTAACCCGCCGAGCAGCGAGCGGGGCCCGAGCGGCCCGGCCCGCAGGGCCAGGAGCGGACGAGCATGACCGATGAGATGGCAGTCCTGCGCTGGGGTGACAAAGAGATCAAACTCCCCGTCGTCCGGGGCTCCGAAGACGAATACGCCATCGACATCTCGAAGCTGCGCGCCCAGACCGGTCTCATCACGCTCGACTACGGCTATGTGAACACCGGTGCCACCGAGTCGGCGATCACGTATATCGATGGCGACGCCGGGATCCTCCGCTACCGCGGCTACGACATCGAGGCGCTCGCCGACCAGGAGCACCCGTCGTTCCTCGAGACCGCGTGGTTGCTCATCTACGGCGAACTGCCGACGATGGCCGAGCGCGATCAGCTCAGCCACGAGATCCGCGTCCACACGATGCTGCACGAGGACGTGAAGCGGTTCTACGACGGCTTCCCGAAGGACGCGCACCCGATGGCGACCCTGTCGGCCGTCGTGAGCGCGATGTCGACGTTCTACCAGCAGAGCGAAGATCCGCACGATCCCGAACAGGTCCAGCAGACGATCATCCGCTTGATCGCGAAGATCCCGACGATTGCGGCGTACTCCCACAAGAAGTCGATCGGCCAGCCGTTCCTGTACCCCGACAACTCGCTCGACTTGATCGAGAACTTCTTGCGCATGATGTTCGGTCTGCCGTCGGAGCCATACGAGGTGTCCCCCACGGTCGTCCACGCGCTGAAGCAACTGCTGATCCTGCACGCAGACCACGAGCAGAACTGCTCGACGTCGACTGTGCGCATGGTCGGTTCTTCGGACGCGAACCTCTACGCCTCGATCGCGGCAGGCATCAACGCACTCTGGGGTCCGTTGCACGGCGGCGCCAACCAGGCTGCGATAGAGATGCTCGAGGCAATCCGCGATGCAGGCGGCGACGTCGCGAGCTTTGTCAACCGCGCCAAGGACCAGCACGACGACTTCCGCATCTCCGGGTTCGGTCACCGCGTCTACAAGAACTACGACCCGCGGGCGAAGATCCTCAAGGCGACGGCGGAGCGCGTCCTCGCCGATCTCGGTTCCAAAGACGAGCTCTTCGACCTCGCGCTCGAACTCGAGCACGTCGCGCTCACCGACGACTTCTTCATCGAACGGAAGCTGTATCCGAATGTCGACTTTTATTCGGGCCTGATCTACCGCGCGATGGGCTTCCCCACCAACACGTTCCCGGTGCTGTTCGCCATGGGTCGCCTGCCCGGCTGGATTGCACATTGGAAGGAAGGCCACGAGAACCGTCGCACGAAGATCGGCCGGCCCCGCCAGATCTACACGGGACCGCAGGAACGCGAGTACGTACCGATCGAAAGGCGCTAACCGGCTTCGGCGATCATCACCGAGGCGCGGTCGCGGAACTCGGGCAAGCGCGCGGTGATGGGTCCGCCCGGGCATACGGTGACACGCAGGTCGCCGTGGCCAACGATCGTCGGTCGCATGATCTCGGTTCCGTCGTCGGCGCGTGCCGAGGTCTGCCCGTGCGGATCGAGACTCCACCGCGCGCACTTCCACGCGAGCACGTGGACGAGCGACGCGATCGCCTCATCCGTGGGTGACACGTCCGAATAGTCGCCGATGATGGCGAAGCCGAGTGTGCGGTCGTTGTTGCGGCGGGCATGCCCACCCCGGATGCTGCGCCCGCGCGAGTTCTCGCCGTCGGGTGTCTCGCCTTTCTCGACGTTGCGGGCCCAGCGTCCCTCGTAGATCACGCCGTTCGGATCGATGAGCAAGTGGTAGGCGATGTCGCGATATCCGCTCGCGATCTCGTTCTCGTAGATCTTGCGCACGTGCGCCGGGAAGTCGAGATCGGAGGGCCACGTGGCGGTGTGGTGCACGACGATGCGTTCGACGCGCGCGTCGTATGTCGCCTTGCGCCGCAACGCCTCGTCCGCCTTCCACTCGGCCCGGCGCACGATCGGCGGTGGCGGCACGACGATCGCGGGAGGCGGTGGCGCGTCGCGTTCGTCGCCGTCGCCGGCGGGTTCCTCCTCGGACGCGCCAGCCGCGGACGCCGCCGGCTCCGGGCCGGTTTCGGCGAGCACCTTGGCTCCGATCAGCACCGCGGCGGCTCCGGCGAGGCTCGTTCTCAGCAGCGCCCGCCGGTCGAACGCGGGCTCCGGCTTCACGTCGTCGGCATCGGGCAACACGGCATCGCACGGTAGCGCCCTGCCGTTCGCGTTCCGGCCCCGCTCGGGCGGAATTCCGACGCCGCTGGGACCCCGCTCAGGGAACTTGCCGGAGCCACGCTCGACGGCTCATGATGGCGGAGAATGACATTCTCCCTCCTGGCCGCCGCCAGCTTCGCGACCCGCACCGAGCGGCTCGTCGCCGCGGCTCGGGCGCTCGCCGGCGAAACCGGGAGCTCCGCATTCACCGTGGCCCAAGTGAGCGCCCGCGCCGGGCTGTCGCTCAAGGCGTTCTACCGGTGCTTTCACGGCAAGGACGAGTTGCTCATCGCGCTGCTCGAAGACGACAGCCGGATGGGCGTCGAGATCATCGCCCGCCGCCTCGCCAATGCGCCCGACCCCCTTCACTCTTATGTCGACGAACTCTTCGCGTTGGCGTCGAGACCCGACGCCGCGGGCTATGCCGCCATCCTCGTCCGGGAGTATCGGCGGCTCGGAGAACATCACCGCGACGAACTGCAATCTGCCCTCGAACCGCTCACGACACTGCTCGCAAGCCATCTCGCGACCGCGGATCCGAAGCGCGACGCCGAGACGATGTTCGGCGTGCTGATGAACGGCATCAACGACATCGTGCTCGGTCGCGTCGACGACATTGCCGACCATGCGGGCTATCTCCACCAGTTCTGCACACGCGGGCTGGAGTCCCTGTGAGCCAAGGCGCGACGCTGCTTCCGGACCCCGCACCCCGGGCGCGGCCGTTCACGATCATCTCCGTCGACGATCACCTCATCGAGCCGCGCGACCTCTTTGCCACCCGCGTGCCGAGCGCGCTGGCCGAACGCGCACCACGCGTCGTCACGCTCGACAACGGCCGTGAAACGTGGGTGTACGAAGATCGCTTCTACCCGCAGGTCGGGCTGAACGCGGTCGCGGGCCGGCCCCGCGAGGAATGGAACATGGAACCGGCTCGCTTCGACGAGATGCGCCCCGGCTGCTACGACATCGACGCGCGCATCGCCGACATGGATCTCGATGGCGTCCAGGCCAGCCTGTGCTTCCCGTCATTGATCGCGGGCTTCGCGGGCACGATCTTCTCGACGAGCAACGATCCTGAACTCGGCCTCGCCTGCCTACGCGCGTGGAACGACTGGCACATCGAAGAGTGGGCCGGGCCGTACCCGGACCGGATCATCCCGCTGCAACTCGCGTGGCTCGGCGACCCCGAAGTCGCAGCGGCCGACGTACGGGCGAACGCGGCGCGCGGCTTCAAGGCCGTCAGTTTCCCGGAGAACCCCGTCGACCTGAAGTTTCCCTCGGTGCACACCGATCACTGGGACCCGTTCCTGCGGGCGTGCGAGGAGACCGAGACGGTCGTGTGCCTGCACAACGGCTCGTCGTCGTGGACAGCAGCGCGATCGCCCGGCGCGCCGCTCGAGCTGTACACGAGCCTGTTCCCGGTGAACGCGATCGCGACGGCGGCCGATTGGCTGTGGGCACGCATCCCGCTCCGCTTCCCGAACATCAAGATCGCGTTCTCGGAGGGCGGGATCAGCTGGGTACCGATGCTGATCGACCGCGTCGACTACGTGCTCGACCACTCGGCCGTCGGTACGCACTGGAACGATCCCAAGCTTTCGCCGACCGACGCACTCCGCCGCAACTTCTGGTTCTGCACGATCGACATCGGCTCAACCATCGCGCTGCGCGATCACATCGGCATCGACCACATCTGCATCGAGAGCGACTATCCGCACGCGGACTCCACCTGGCCCGACACCCAGGCGCGCGCGCACGACTCGCTCGCGGGGATGACACCCACGGAAATCCGCAAACTCACGTGGGAGAACGCGTCGAAGCTGTTCCGCCATCCCGTCCCCCAAGAGCTGAGGCTGCCATGAGTGAACGTCGTGAGGCCGGTATCCGGCCGAGCAGCGAGCGGGGCCCGAGCGGCCCGGC
>JBEVDP010000009.1:0-3090 GCA_040513235.1 Acidimicrobiia bacterium
ACCTGTCGAGGATCGATGTTTCCGCGACGCGAGACAGTCCGTCCTTGATCGCGCGGGCGCGGGCTTCGCCGACGCCTTCGACACCGACGAGGTCGGAGATCGATGCCCGCATGATCTTCGGGAGCTGACCGAAACGTTCGACGACGTTCTCCGCGATCGCCTCGGGGAGGCGCGGAATCTTCGCGAGCAGGCGGTAGCCGCGCGGTTGCAGCGACGAGTCGAGGTCCATGTCGGCCGGGAGGTGCAACAGCGCCGACACGTGGCGCAGATCGAGTAACTCCTCGTCGGTGAGATCGCCGAGCCGGTGCGTCACCTGTTCGAGCACCCAGTCCGAGGATTCGACGAAGTAGTCCTTGCACACGAGCCGGCGATCTTCGCCGACGCCACCGGTGAGCTCTTCGAGCTGAAGCTCGACGAGCCGACCGTCGGCCCCGAGCTCCACCACGTAACCCTCGATCTCCTTGGCGATGCGCCCCACCATCTCCGCGCGCTGCAACACGGTCGCAACGTCGCGCACGGTCACCAGATCTTCGACTTCCAGTGCCGACAACGCGCCGCTCACACCGTCGAGGCGCGTCTTGTACCTGCCGAGGATCTGCAGCGCTTGGTCGCCACGGGCCAGCACTCGCGGGATCGGCTCGAGGGTCTTCTTGTAGCCGCGGTAGTGCACAGAGACGACACTCATCTCCTCCGAGACCGTGAGCACCGGTACCGAGATCTGCCGAGCGACGCGCTCTGCGGTGCGGTGGCGGGTACCGGTTTCGCTGGTGGGGATGTCGGGGTCGGGAACGAGGTGCACGTTGGCGCGCGCGACGCGCGAGCCGTCGGCCGCGAGGATGATCGCGCCGTCCATCTTCGCGAGTTCGGAGAGCCGTTGCGGCGTGAACTCGGCGTCGAACAGGAAGCCGCCGGAGCAGATGTTGAGAACCTCGGGTCCGTCGCCGACGACGATGAGCGCGCCCATCTTGGCCTGGAGGATGCGGTCGATCCCCTCCCGCAACGGGGTGCCGGGAGCGACCAGGCGCAGCGCACCGTAGAGAGCTTCCGACCGGGCTGACGCCAACCGCTTTCCTTCCAAATCGAACGCGGACGCGGTATTCGTACGAGAGTGGCTTGGCCGCGAGGGTACCAAGCCAGACAGCGGTTGTCGTCGGGCCGTCAGGCCAGGCCGACGGCCCCCATCGCGTCCCGTACCCCCGCAACGCGCACGAGTTCGAGACCGCGGACGTCGGGTGTCGACGCGGGCACGATCGCGCGCCGGAAGCCGAGCCGCAGTACTTCCGCGAGCCGCCGCGGCGCTTGCGCGGCTTGGCGAACTTCACCGCCGAGTCCGACCTCACCGAGGGCGACGGTGTCGGCCGGTACCGCGCGATCGGCCTTCGCGCTGGCGAGCGCGAGGAGCAGCGCGAGATCGGCGCCCGGGTCGACCACGCGTACCCCGCCGGCGATGCTCGTGTACACCTCGGCCCGGCCGAACTCGACGCGCGCGCGTCGCTCGAGCACGGCGAGAAGAAGCGCCAGCCGGTTTCCATCCAGCGCTTGTGCGATGCGACGCGGGACCGGTGCCTGCGAGTCCATGACGAGGGCTTGCACTTCGACGCACAGCGGCCGCGCGCCCTCGAGAATGGGCGCGACGACCGAACCGGTACCGCCCGGTCGCCGATCGCCGAGGAACAGCGCACTCGGATCGGCGACCGCCTCCAAACCCGCGGACGTCATCTCCATGAGCCCCAACTCGTCGGTGGCGCCGAAGCGATGCTTCAGCGCGCGCAGCAACCGCAACGCGTGGTGCCGGTCGCCTTCGAACGACAGCACGGTGTCGACGACGTGTTCGAGCAATCGTGGACCGGCCAGTGCGCCGTCTTTCGTGACATGACCGACGAGCAGCGTGGCTGTGCCCGTCTCCTTCGCGAGACGGACGAGGCGGTGCGCGGCGTCGCGCACTTGAGCGACCGAGCCTGGCGCACCCGGCGCGTCGGGATCGTGCACGGTCTGGATGGAGTCGATCGCGACGACGGCGGGACGCAGCTCGTCGACATGGGCGCACACCGCGGGCAGCGAGGTCTCGTTGACGATGAGCAGATCGGGCGCGAGCGTGCCGAGCCGGTCGGCCCGCATCCGCACCTGCGCGAGCGACTCTTCGGCGCTCACCAGCAGGCACCGCCGCCCGGTCGCCGCGATCGCCCCGAGCGCCTGGAGCACCAACGTGCTCTTGCCCATGCCCGGCTCACCACCGATGAGGGTCACCGAGCCCGCGACCAGGCCGCCGTCGAGCACCCGGTCGACCTCGGTGACCGTCGTCGCCAACCGAGGTACGCCCGAGATGTCGACGTCGGCGAGCGGTACGGGCGGGCTGATCGCTCCTACCGAGACGCCGCCTACCGTCGTCTGCTGGCCGAAGGAGCCCCATTCCCCGCAGTCGGGGCATCGGCCGAGCCACTTGGGCGATTCGAAGCCGCAAGCCTCACAGCCAAAGCGAACGTGTGTTCGGGTCATAGCCGAACAGTAGCGCCACCCTGAGACAGTTAAATGGACAGCTGCGCGATGCCGAGGGCCAGCCCGGCCGCCGACGCCAGAATTCCGACCATCGAGACCAGGATCGTCCGGGTCTGACGCTGGATCTCGTCCCGGATGCTGCCGATCTCAGCGTGCAATCCGCCGACTTCTCGTAGAAGCTCGCGGTACACGAGCGCCTCGATGCGGTTGTAAAGGGCGTTGAGTCCGGCGTCGACGTCGGTCTTCGTTGCCACGTCAGCCCAGCCGACGGGCGGGAGGAGCTCCATCAGCGTGTCCGCAGCAGGTTCGCCGAGCTCGCGGCGCGCCGCTTCATACCGGGCGTGTCGGTCCCGTTCACTGAGCGCCATGATCCACTTCCTTCTCGTTGCCAGCAAGGGGAAGTGGCTCCGGTGAGCATGCCAACGGGTGTGACAACATCCCGCGGGTGCTGCGCGCGATTGCGTTCGACCTCGACGACACGCTCACCGACTGGTGGACGGGCATCCGTATCGCTGCAGAAGCCGTCGGCGATCCCGACATCCTCGAACGCGCGCGCGACACATGGATCGAACGCGACGGCGCGTTCGATCGTCA
>JBEVDP010000010.1:0-4578 GCA_040513235.1 Acidimicrobiia bacterium
TGTGGCAGGAAGGCGGCGAGTACGTCGCGCTCCTCATGGCGTTCGGCGCGGTCTCGCTCGGGGTGTTCGCATGGTGGCTGGTCAGGCGCAAGCGAGCCGGCAAAGTCACGTTGCTCGATCCAGATCTGTTCCGGTTCCCGCACTTCCAAGTGGGTGTGTCGCAGCAGATGTTGCAGCAGATCACACTCGGTGGAGCGATGATCGTGCTCCCGATCTTCCTGCAGATGACGCTCGAGTACGACGCGATGCAGGCAGGCCTCTCGCTCGCACCGCTGTCGTTGAGCATGTTCGCGGTCGCCCTGATCGCGGGAAGGCGTGCGGGCAAGCGGCGACCGGCCAACCTCGTGCTGGCCGGATTCGCGCTCAGCACGATCGGGATGGTCGCGATCATTCCGCTCGTGCCACGGTCCGACTCGGGATGGTGGTTGTTCGTGCCACTGCTCATCACCGGTTCGGGCCTCGGGCTCCTCGTCTCGCAACTCAACAACTACACGTTGTCCCCCATCGAGGAAGCACGGGTGAGCGAAGCCGCGGGCGTGAACTCCGCCGCGGGATCGTTCGGTCTGTCGTTCGGCCTCGCGGTCGCGGGCGGCGTGATGCTCGCCGCGCTGTCGTTCACGTTCACCACGTTGACGGAAGACAGCAACGTCATCCCGGCGTCACAACAAGCGCAGATCTCGGCAACGCTCGAGCACGACGCCGAGGTGATGAGCAACACCAAGCTGGCGAGTCAGATCGCCGACGAGCCGAAGGACGTGCAGGCCGAGATCCTCGACATCAACGCCGAAGCACGCGACCGTTCATTGCAGGTCGCGTTGTTGGTCCCCGCCCTCGCCAGCTTCGTGGGTTTCCTCAACGTGTTCCGCATGCGACGCCTGCCCGACATCCAACCCGCCGCGCAGCTCGAAGGCATGGACTTCGGCTGAGAAGTGCGGTCGGGCGTCGGACTCGATCGCGGTGTCGTCGTCATGACGACGGCGTCTCACTCGCGCGGCTCGCGAAGCCGGAACGCCGAGTCGCGCATGATGCGCGGCGAGAACGGGATCGCGTCGTTGGCGCGCAGCATCCGACGGAACAGCTGCGGGTTGCGGAGCGCCGTGAGCTTCCATCGCAGCGTGGCATGGTTTCGATGAAGCGCCGCGAAGTGGTCGAGATCAAGCAATCGCGCCTGCGCGCCGTCCCAGTCGCGCTGCCCGACCGCACGCACGTAGTCGTTGAGCGCGTCCTGGAAGAACCGCGGCGCGACCACGTCGCGCATGTAGTAGCGGCTGAGCCGTCGATCGTCGGGCACGGTGAGCTCGAGCTTGTCGCAGAACCGTCGACGGCTCTCGGCGAAACGGCTGTTGGCCGACGAGCTCGACGGGTGCACGCGAAATCGAGTGAGCGACTGCGGCTCGAACACGAGCTGCCATCCGGCGCGGAACGCCCGCACGTAGAGGTCGTCGTCCTCGTAGCCCTGCAGCTGTTCGTCGAAGCCGCCGAGTGCGGTGAACATGCTGCGCCGCATCACGCTGGCCGACGGGATGACCATCAGGTTCTGCGCCAGGCACGCAGTGAGGGTGCGCCGCGGATGTTGCACCGAGTTCTCGCGGAGGAACGAGAGCGTGACGGTGCGCCCGTCCTCATCGATCTCGTCGAAATCGCTGAACACCCAGCCAACCAGCGGCGCGTCTTCGAAGTGCGCGCACATCGCCTCGAGGTGATGCGGGTGCCACGTGTCGTCCTGGTCGAGGAACGCGAGCAGCTCGCCCTGCGCGAGCTCGACGCCTCGGTTGCGCGCCGTCGACTGGCCCGCACGGGCTTGACGGACGATGCGAATCGGGAACGGTGCGTCCACGGCCTCGAGCACCGCGGGTCCGTCGTCCGACGAGCCGTCGTCGATCACGATCAGCTCGACGGGTGGTCGCGTCTGCGTGGCCAAGCTCTCGACCGCTTCCGCAAGGTGCCGTCGGCCGTTGTACACGGGGATCACCACGCTCACCTGGAGCGCGCGATCGTCTTCGTCGAGCGCAACCTTCGTCTTGGAGTCCGCGTCGTCCTGCTCGCGCGCCAACTCGCTCACCACTTGCCGGCTCAGCGCCTCGACTTCGGCGACGTCGGCACCGATGAGGCGTTGCGCGGCGCGACGCATTCGGCCGAGCGCTTCGGGGGCGCGCGCCGGATCACTCCGCGCCAGCGCCAGCGCTTCGTGACCCAAGGCGCGCATCTGGAGCCACATGGGAGCGGGGCTGGGCCCGCCCGTGGAGACACTCGCGGCGACCGCGGCTGCTGCGAACTGCCGTGCTGCGCGCTCCGGTCGGTCGCGCACCACGAGGTCGAGGAACCCCGCGCTGTAGTGCGCGGCCGCGGCGACCACCGGCACACCTGACGCGGACGCGCGCGCACTGGTCGCCGCGGGTTCGTCGATGTCGAGGCCGTGACGTTCGCGCAGCGCGTCGCGGAGTCGCGCAAAGCCCGCTTCCGCGCGCGCACCGTCACCCGCGTGGAGCGCGTACTGCACGTGCCGCGCCGCCATGCCGAGACGAAGCGCGGAGCCGCTCGGCGCCTCATCGGCGCGCGCGTCGCAATACCGCACGAGGAGATCGAAGTCGGGCGACGTGGCGAGCGCGCGGCAGCGCGCGAGCCCCGCGGCAGTGGGAGACGCCACGGCACGCAGCGCCATCACCGAGGTGTCCGCCTCGTCGACGACGACGGCGTCGAATCCCGCGTCGTGCAGCAAGGTCTCGAGACCACCGCGCTCGACCAGGCAGCGATGGCCACCGGTGCCGAGCGCGGCCACCACTTCTTTCACCGGGTTGCCCGGCGCGACGAACGCCGCGTTGGGGGTGGACATCACGAGCACGCCGTCGTCCGCCAGGCATGCCCGCACCTGACGAAGGAACCCGGCGGGATCGGGCACGTGCTCCAACGTCTCCGACGCCAACACCACGTCGAACTGCCCAGCCTGAAGCTCGGGTTCCGCGTCCAATCCCTTCGTGCGGATGTCGAGGTGCAGTTCGTCGCGCCCGCGCAGCGCCGTGTTCCACGGGTCGACCCCCGTCACGTCCCAACCCCAAGCGAAGCGCGCGAGGTCGAGCCCGAACCCGTAGCCGCAGCCGACATCGAGGAAGCGCAGACCAGCGCGGGGCTCGACCGCACTCAAGGTCGTGAGCATCGCATCGAGCCCGGCGTAGAACTCGATGTGCTCGTCGATGGCCTCGTCGGTCATGTCGTAACCGGTGCGCGACCACTCGGGCACGACGGTGCGACACCGCGCGCATCGCAACACACCTGCCGGTGCGGCGCCGATCCTGGGGTTCGTCACCTCCAGGAAGCGAGTCGCTCGTTGTTCGCGCCCACACGTCGGGCACTCGACCTGATCCTCGGCCTCGACCCAGTCGAGCATCAGACCCTCTCCCGGCACCGTCGACGCCTCCGGGTCGGAGGATGCCGAGGGACCGGCATCGAGGCCGAGGCTCTGCACGCGCGCCACGAGCCTGCCGGCATCTTCCATCAGGGTCTCGTAGGCCTCGGGTTCTGCCCGCGCCCGGAACCCAGGGTCGTCGACTCCGTGCAGCCAGGCGCTCGCACGCGCGGCGCGGTCCGCCGGCTCCTCCGCCTCCGGACGAGCGACGACTGCCCCCGGATCGACGAGCTCCAACGCCTCCAACGCGGTGCACCACTGATGGCGGCCCTCCAGCTGGCGGCACACCTCGGCGACGTTCTCCTCGACCGACGACCACGCGGTCGGGAGCAGTCCGATGTCGGCGCGCACGGCGAAGGCCAGGTGCGACACTCCTGGCTGGCGAAGGTGCGCGCGCAACATGCGGGCGAAGCGCACGGGTTCGGTCCACAGGGCGAGACATTCGTACGTGCCCGTGGGCACGAGACGACCGTCACGAAGCTGCGTCTCGACCGACAGTCCCGACGTCAACGGCATCATGATCAGCCCGCTCGACTTCGTCGCGTCCGACTTGCGGAAGTCGGAGGCCGACGGCCGATACGCCTGCGACGGCACGTCGCGCGTGTCGGGGAGCCAACCCGTCGACGCTTCCTCGGCGAGGATCCCCCGTCGTGCCGGGCTCCCGGGCTCGATCGTGAGGTCGACGCGCACGCCGGCCTCGTCGAGTTGGCGCGCCAACGCGTTCGACATGAACCCGTCGCCGTGCCGATAGACCGCGCACGGACGTCGAAACGTGGACTGATAGGTGTGCATCGCGAGTTGCATGCAGTGCGCGACCCAGTCGTCGTCGCCTTGATCCGACACCCACCCGTCACGCCATCGCCAGCTGTGCGGGTGCAAGCCGATCACGTCGCGGGCGTCGGCGACGCGCGACCACTGCTTCTCATATTCGGTGGCGAACCACGCGGCGTCGCCGTACGTGTCCGCGATCTGAGGATCCATGCGAAGGCACCAGGTGAACCGCGCATCCGAATCAGAGAGGCGCGACAGCTGGTCTCGCATCCGAGGCTCGAGCTCGAGGATGCGTTCGAAGCCGAACGGCGTCGACGCGTGGTCGCGGTCGGTGCGACGGCGGTCGGGCTCGACGTCGATGGTGAGCACCACTGGCATCGTCACGATGACGCGCACCTCGTCGT
>JBEVDP010000011.1:0-3941 GCA_040513235.1 Acidimicrobiia bacterium
ACTTCGACCCGTATGCGGCGCGCCGGCGGTGGCGGGACAATTACGAGCCATGACGGCTCGTGCCACTCGACCGAGTCGAGCAGCTCCCACGTACCGAACGCGATCGCGCGATCTGCGTCCATGTCGGACGCCAGGTGCTGATAGCGCCCGCGGACGACGTCGATGAGCAGCAGCGACGCGCAAGTGTCGACCGCCAGGATGCCCCCCGCGAGCTCTCGTGTGCGCTTACTCAGTTGCTCGAGGGGGGCGAACCTGGCCGACCGGAGCCCAGGTGACGCGGTCACGAGTGGACTCCGACGCCTGCGGGGCGGAGCGCGATGCGCCCCACCCCGGGTTCGAGCGCGGTTCGGAAACGCATCCCGACCCACGCCGAGCCGAGCCTTGTGAGCATGGCCCCACCATGCCCAGGACAGGCGACGGACACGCCGCCAACATGTTGCGGTTGCGCGACAAACGCTCCCGCGCCGGGAGGGGGCGGGCGAGACGGCATCATGGGCGGCGATGGCCCACCGATTGCTCGTGATCGAAGACGAAGCCCCGGTCCGGGAGATGCTGCGTCTGCTGCTCGAGGACGAGGGATTCCAGATCGTCGAAGCCGCGCACGGCGAGGAGGGGCTGGAGCGCTTTGCGGCCGACGCGCCCGATCTGTTGCTGGTCGATCTGCGGCTCCCCGGTATGCACGGCCTCGACGTGTGCCGCGCGGTCCGCCAGGCAAGCGACGTGCCGATCATCGTGCTCACAGCCCAGGTCGACAGCCACGACGTGGTCGCCGGCCTCGAAGCGGGCGCCGACGACTACGTCACGAAGCCGTTCGTTGCCAAGGAACTCGCGGCTCGCATTCGCGCCGCACTGCGCCGGGCCACGGGACCCGTCGCCGACGCGCACCCGCCGTCCGTGTTCGGCGATCTCGAAGTGCGGCCGGCCGAAGGCGTCGTGCGCAAGAACGGCGCCCCGGTGCACCTCACCAAGACCGAGTTCCGGCTCCTGTGCGAGTTCGCGCAGCATGCCGGCATCGTGCTGTCGCGCGAGCAACTTCTCGAACGGGTGTGGGGCTACGACTACCTCGGCGACAGCCGGCTCGTCGACGCGCACGTGCGGCGTCTGCGCATGAAGATCGAGGACGACCCAGCCGAGCCGCGATTGCTGTTGACGATGCGCGGGCTCGGCTACAAGTTCCAACGACCGGCCGGGGATGGCGAAGTCCAGCACGCGTGAACGTCGCGGCCTCGGGCTACGCGCGCGCGGAACCGTTGCGTTCGCACTCGGCGCGCTGATCCTGTCGGCCGTCCTCGCGGTCCTGACGTATCAGATCACGCGCACCTATCTGCTCGATCAGCGCGAGTCGCTCGCGCTGCGACAGGCGACCGTCCACGCCCGAGCCGTCAGCGATGTGCTGCGCGCGGCCGACCCCGATGTTCCCGCGCTCCTGAGCGGCATCTCGACCGGGACGGACGCCGCACCCGTCTTGCAGTTGGGCGACGCGTTCTTCGCGACCGCAGTCGCGTCCGGCGAGGAGGGCGTTCCGCTTTCGCTCGTGCGCACGACCGCAGGCGGCGACGCGGCGCGCCAGCGGGTGAGAAGCGGCGGCCAGCCCCGCTTGGTGATCGGCATTCCGCTGGCCCACTCCGACGCCGTCTACTACGAGGTGTTCTCGCTCGGTGAGTTGGAACACACGCTGTCGACGCTGCGCTGGTCGCTCCTCGCAGCCGCGTCGTTCACGACCGTGCTCGGCGCGCTCATCGGCGCCTACGCGAGCCGGCAGGTGTTGCGACCGCTGCGCGGCTTCGCGACCGGAGCGGCACAGATTGCCGAGGGCCACCTCGACACGCGGTTGCAAGCGCCCGGCGACGCCGATCTCGCGCCGCTCGCGACGTCATTCAACGACATGGCCGAGACGCTGCAACATCGCGTCGAACGGGAGACGCGGTTCGCGTCGGATGTGACGCACGAGCTGCGCACGCCGTTGACCGCAATGTCGGCCGCCGTCGACGTGATGGATCGCCGCAGCGACGAACGGACGCGGCAGGCGGTCGACGTGTTGCGCAACCAAGTGCGGTACTTCGAACGGCTCGTCCTCGACCTGCTCGAGATTTCCCGGTTCGACCTCGGCGCGGCGGAACTCACGCTCGAGACGGTGGCACCGGCGGAATTCACCGGCTCGGTCTTGCGCAGCCTCGACCGGGCAGAGGTGCCGTTGCGCGTCGAGCCGTCGGCCCCGGCGCTGTTCGCTCTCGACAAGGTCCGCGTCGAACGCATCCTCGCCAACTTGCTCGACAACGCCGATCGCTACGCCGGCGGCGCGACCGCGGTCGAGCTGAGCGGCCACGACGGTTGCCTCCGGATCGCGGTGGAGGACGCGGGCCCCGGTCTGGCGGGGGAGGAACGCACCGCCGTCTTCGAGCGGTTCCATCGTTCACGGGCGGTCGCCAACGACGGCGACCGTGGCACGGGCCTCGGGCTCGCGCTCGTCTCGGAGCACGCGGCGCTGCACGGAGGCCGCGCGTGGGTCGAAGAACGCGAGGGTGGCGGGGCCCGTTTCGTCGTCGACCTCGGGAGCACTGAACAGTGACGCGAGTCCCGGGACGACGAGTCGCGGCGATCGCCGTTGCGCTCATCAGCGTCAGTGCGTGCGGCATCCCGACCGATGAGGACGCGCGCCGTATCGATCCCGAGGAGATTCCGCCCGGTCTGCTCGACGTGTCGGCGCCGACGACGGTTGCCGGCGCACTCGACCCGCTGGGGACGACCGAGGTCGTCGCGGTCTATCTCATCCGCGACGGAGCACTCGCACCGTCGCTCGCCGAGATCCGGCGCGGCGCGTCGCTGAACGACGTGATCGAGCTGATCCGCGTCGCGCCAAGTGAGGAACTCGCGGAGGAGGGGTTCCGATCGGCACTCGTCTCCGACGTACCGGTCGTGCAGTCGATCTCGCTCGCGCGCGGGGTTGCCGACATCGATCTCGGCCCTGCGTTCCTCGAACTCCCGTCGAACGACCAGGTCCTCGCACTCGGGCAACTCGTGCTCACCGCGACCGCGCGGCCCGGCGTCGGGCAGGTCCGCTTCACCCTCGAAGGACTGCCCGTGCAGGTGCCGACCGCCGACGGGACCATCGCGTCGGACACGCTCTCGCGGGACGACTACTTGGCGCTGCTTCCGTCCGAGGAAGCCGCACCCACGACGACGACGACTTAGATCGGGAAGAACAGGCTGCGGAACCGGGCCGCAACTTCGGAGTCGCCGCGCACGGTACCGGTGTTGATGCGACCGTACGCGGCGAGGATCATCGACGCCGGGTCGAACTCGAGTGTCGCGGCACAACCGCCGAGGGAACCCGGCGCGAATTGCACGCCTTCATTCGTGAAGTCGGCGCGCGTGTCGCCGCCGTTCGGTCCCGAGACGCGAATGCCGACCGAGAACGGTTCCGTGACACCCGAGACGTCGCATGTCGCCTGCCACAACACGTAGATCACCGGAACGAGCAAGTCGGCCGCGTCGCCGTTCATGCCGTGCGGATCGCCGGTGCCTTCGCGGATGTCCCAAGAGTGCACGGTGTAGTCGACGAGTTGGAACCTCGCGTAGAACATCGCGGGCAACGGGCCGATGTACGGGTGATGCACCATCAGCCCGCCCCACTGCTCGTCGGAAAGCGCACGGAGGTGACCCATCATCTTCGCCGCGTCGTCGCGAAGGCGATCGAGCATCTCCTCGCGGCCGACCTTTCGGAACGCGAGCGCGTTGTCATTCGCCATGCGCATCATGGCGCGCAGCCCGTATGCCTCGGGTGGCGAGCCGCCGTTGAGCGCGATGTCCCAGCTGGGGAAGTAGCCCTCCGTCGCGTCGCAGAGGTGACCGATGACGTCGCGCACCTGCCATCCCGCGCATGCCGTGGGTGCTTCCCAACGGGCGGGGTCGGCGACCTCTGCAAAGGTCGTCGCGATCTC
>JBEVDP010000012.1:0-4130 GCA_040513235.1 Acidimicrobiia bacterium
GGGCACGGTGGTGTCGACCGCTCGCCAGCACCACGATGCGACCAGTGAGCGGTAGGGATGGAACCGGTCGCCGAGCGGGACCAGCTCCTTCGACGTGGGCGGCTCCGCGAGCCCGAACAGGCGTGCGTAACCCATGCGGACGCCGAGATCGAGCGTCGGCCACACGTCGAGGCGACCGAGCTGGGACATCAAGAACATGTGCGCGGTCCATTCCCCGATGCCGCGCACCAGGACGAGTTCGCGTACGACCTCGTCGTCGGGCAACCGGGCGACGCGGTCCAGTTCAACAAGCCCTTCTTCGACCTTCGTTGCGAGATCGAGGATCGACGTGGCTTTCGCGCCCGAGAGGCCCGCGCCGCGCAAGGCTTCCATCGGGATACCGAGGGTCGCCGGCGCGGTGACGGCGCCGTCGAACAGCGCCTCGAAGCGGCCATGGATCGCGGCGGCGGCCTTGCCCGCGAGTTGTTGGTAACAGATCATCTCGCAGAGCGCGGCGAAGTACGGGCCGCGGCGCCGTCGCAGCTCGGGCACCCCGTACTGCGCAAGGGCGCGCTTGAACACCGTGTCGCGGCACGCGAGTTCTTCGGCACCGGCGACGACGGCGTTCGGCAGCTTGGCCATGGCGCCCGAACCTAGTGGGCCAGCGCATCCAGCAACGCCCGTTTGGCATCGACAAATTCGGACGAGGTGACAATGCCGTCGGCACGCGGGCGGTCGAATCCGACGACATGCTCGTACACGAAGTGGCCCGGACGCGGCGACATCACGAGCACGCGATCGGCGAGCACCAGTGCCTCGTCCACGTCGTGCGTCACGAGGATCACCGTGCGGCCGTCAGCTGCCCACACCGCTTGCAACCACGCGTGCATCTCACGCCGGGTGATCGCGTCGAGGGCACCGAGCGGTTCGTCGAGTAACAGCACCGGCCGCGGCACCGCGAACGTCCGCAGCAAGGCGACCCGTTGCCGCATGCCTCCCGAGAGCGTCGCGGGCCAGGCGCGCTCGAACCCGGCCAACCCGAAGCGATCGAACCGATCGAGCACCATGCGCTGCGCCTCGGCCCGGGGAATGCCCGCGATCTCGGCGCCGAGCGTCGCGTTCCCGAGGACGCGCCGCCACGGCAACAGCAGGTCGCGTTGCGGTTGGTACGCGACGAGCCCGGGGTTCCCGTTCGCAACGTCGCCGCCGACGCGCGCTTCGCCCGTCGTCGGCACCGTTAGCCCGGCGAGGATTCGCAGCAACGTCGACTTGCCGCACCCACTCGGGCCGACGATCGCGACCAGTTCGCCCGTCGCGATCACGACGTCAATGCCCGCGAGCGCCTCGACCGGCACCTCGCCTTCGAAGCGATGCGAGACCCCGCGCAGGACGATCATCACGATGGGTCGTCTCCACGCTCAGCTCCCCTGCGGTCGCTGCGCGGTCGTCTCACGGCAGGTAGTCGTTGGTGAACGTCTCGCCCACCGGGACCTCCGATTCGAGCAATCCCGCGTCCAGCAGGAACGCCTCGAAATCGGTCCACGTGGCTTCGTCCTGCGTCCCGAACGGCTCGTCGTCGGTCGCGAACCGCGTCGCGTAGTAGGCCGCCGCGGCATGCAACAACGGTTCGTCCATCTCGGGTACGGCTGCGAGCATGGCTGCGGTCGCGGCCTCCGGGTCCTCGATCGCAAGGTCATAGCCACGAGTCGTCGCGTCGAGGAACGCGCGCACGAGGTCGGGATTCTCCGCGAGCATGGTCTCGTTCGTGATGAACAACGGCGTGTACCAGTTCGGTATGCAGTCCTCGTAGTCGTCGAACCGAACCAGATCGATGTCGGCCCCCTCGATCTCGCTCGCGCGCAACGCGTCCCAGCCTGCGAACACCCACGCAAAGTCGAACCGGTTGGCCTCGAGCCCGGCGAGATAGTCGACGTTGCCCACCTCGACGTGGTTCACGCTCGCGGGGTCGACACCGCCGCACTCCGCGAGGCGGCTGATGAGCTCGGTCTCGAGCGGACCGCCGTAGCCGCCGTAGGTCTTGTCGCCGAGATCCGCCGCGGTCGAGATGCCATCGCTTCCGAGCGCCATGAGCGCGGAGTCGTTGACGGGGAGGATGGTCGCGATCGAGACGATCGGCACACCTTGTGCGCGGGCGGGCAACACCGCTTCCGCGATGCTGATGCCGAAGGCGGCTTCACCCGCGCCGACGGCCTGTTCTGCGCCGGCCTGCGTCGGCTCGACGATCTCCAGGTCGATGCCCGCGTCCTCGTAATAGCCCAGTTCCTTGGCCGCGTACACACCGAGGTGGTGCGCGTTCGGCGTCCAGTTCAGCACGAGCGTGACGTCGGTCAGCTCGGTCGCGGCCGCACCGTCGTCGTCGTCGCCGGCACACGCAGCCAGCGCCGCCGTCACGAGCACGGCACACAGCACCGCTCGCCATTTCATGCTGGTCCGCTCCTGGCCCTGCGGGCCGGGCCGCTCGGGCCCCGCTCGCTACTCGCCGGGATACCCGGCTCCCAACGCTCGCTCATGCTGGTCCGCTCCTCGCCCTGCGGGCCGGGCCGCTCGGGCCCCGCTCGCTCGTGCGTACTCCGTTCGCGGATTCGGTGGCTGTGGTCCACGGTGTCGCGAGCCGGCCGAGCACACCGACCAGCGCGAACAACGCGAGGCTCACGAGCGCAACGACGACGATCGCCGCGAACACACGGTCGGTGCGGAAGGCGCGCTGGGCGCGCGTCATCACGAGTCCGAGCCCTTCGGCCGCACCCATCCACTCGCCGATCACGGCCGCGATGACGGCGTACGACGCGGCGATCTTCAAGCCCGCGAAGAATGCGGGCAGCGCGTTGGGGATCTGGACGACGCGCAGCACCTGCGCGCGGCCGGCTCCGAAGCTGCGGACGAGGTCGATCTGTTCGCGGTCGGCGCCGACCAACCCGTCGACCGAACTGACGACGATCGGGAAGAACCCGACGAGAGCGACGACGACGATCTTCGGCAGCATTCCGAAACCGAGCCACACGATCAGCAGCGGCGCGAGGACGATGGCGGGGACGGTCTGCGACATGACCAGCAGCGGGTAGAGCGTTCGCCGTGCGAGTTGCCACGACGCGATCACGATCGCAAACCCCGCGCCCGCCGCCGCGGCGAACACGAGGCCGACCACGGCTTCGGTGACGGTGGCGCGGATGTCGGGGCCGAGGTCGGGTGCCATGTCGACGAGCGCCCGCCACACTTCGCTGGGCGCAGGCAGCACGTAACGGGCGACGCCGCGCGCTCGCACGTACAACTCCCATGCGAGGATCAACAGGGCGAGGCACGCCAGTGGCGGAAGCGTGCGCCGGAGGGTCTTCACGACCGGAACTTCCCCGTCAGCCCGTCGATCGTGGGTTGGTCGCCGGGATCGGCGTGCTCCGCGAACTTCACGATCGTGATGACGTGTTCCGCGCCCGATGCCAGACACGACTCGTGCATCGCTCGCACGAGCGGCCACAACGCGTCGGGTGGCCCTTCGATAGTCGTGCCGAGCGCGTTGACTTCGGCGTGCAGTCCGGACTCCTGCGCGAGCGCGATGGCAGCCTCGACGTGCGCGTATCGATTGGCATCGGTACCGAGCGGCTGCGGCACGACTTCGATGTCGACGATCACCACGAACCTCCGGGTCGGATCACGAGCAACGCGCCGGTGTCGACGGCGACCATCGCCGGCGGTGACCGCATAACGTTGCTCACGCCGCGCGTCGTGCCGGGCCCGAGCGACTCGCCGGCAAGCGGGTACTCCAAACCCGACGTGACGATGCCCTGCGCGGTGCCGCCGACCGGAAGCAACGTGACGAGGTCACCCACCTCCCCGTCGATCATGCGTTCCTGGCCTCCGTGTACGACCGCAATGTGGGCGTCGCCGAAGTCAGCCTCGATGTGCAGGTCCTCGTACGCCGGCGCGGCAAACAACAACACGTTGCCGATCAGATGATCGAGCCGCCCCCCGCCCCCGCCGACGACGACGATGCGATGCGCGCCCGCGCGCCGCGCCGCGTCGAGCGCGAGTTCGAGATCCGTCGCGTCCTTGGCTGTGGGATGGTGCTCGATCGCCGCGCCCGACGCGGCGACGACGTCGGGATCGGCCGAGTCGAAGTCGCCTACGACGAGATC
>JBEVDP010000013.1:0-4945 GCA_040513235.1 Acidimicrobiia bacterium
TGACCGAGTGCGGGCTGCACCTGGTGGATCACGAACGTGTCCGGTGCGATCTCGGTGGGCGGTACTGCGATGGTTGGGGCGAGCGGTGCGAACGTCATGACAGATCCCTCCGGTTCTGCGCATTGGTCACGTGCGCGGAGATGATGGCAGATCCGAGCGACCGGCGGGTTTCCTCGCGACGGCATTGCGGTATCGCGCAGGCATGCCGATCACGAATGCACTTGCGAGCTTGGCCGTGAGCGACCTCGTCGACGCTGCGGAGTGGTACGAGACGCTGCTCGGGCCGAGTACCCGTCCGATGTCCGAAGTGATGGAGTGGCACTTTGAGCGGGGTGGTGGCTTGCAGGTGTACCTGGCCCCTGAGCGAGCCGGCCACGGCACGTGCACGATGGTCGTCGACGACGTCGACGAGATGGCGGCGACGTTGCGTTCGTCGGGGCTCGCGCCCGACGCCGAGGCGGTGCATGGCGATCGGGTCGACACTGTGATGGTCAAGGACCCTGACGGGAACTCGATCGCATTCGCGACCGCGAAGGACGGTTCGTTCGTCTGCTGAAGCCCGTCGATTCCTGAGTCGATGAGGACGTGCCGCGACGGTTCACGACGGCGGCACGCCTTCGAAGTGGGGGGACCGTTAGCCTGCGTTCGTGGTCTCGTTCGACGCGGTACGGGTGGCGGCTGTGCAGGCAACGCCAGTGATCTTGGACGCTGAAGCGACGATCACTCGCGCGATCGAGCTCATCGACGACGCGGCGGATCACGGCGCGCGTCTCGTTGTCTTCCCCGAATGCTTCGTGTCGCTGTATCCGACGGGGTCATGGGCATCGCAGGCCGCGACGTGGTCGCAGGCATGTGACGAGCTCTGGAGCCGGATGTGGGAGTCGAGCGTGGACGTGGGCGGTCCCCTCGTCGACCGCTTGGTGTCGGCGTGTGTGGCGCGCGATGTGCACGTGGCGATCGGCATCAACGAACGCGAAGACGAGCGGCCGGGTTCGCTCTACAACGCGCTGCTCGTGCTCGGTCCTCGCGGCGTGTTGCACCGCCACCGCAAGCTCATGCCAACCATGCACGAGCGCGTGTTCCACGGTGTCGGAGCAGGAGACGACCTCGGCGTGGTCGACGTTCCCGGGGTGGGGAGAGTGGGCGGTCTGATCTGCTGGGAGAATCGCATGCCACTCGCACGGTGGCAGGTATACCAAGGCGGCCCGCAGATCTGGCTCGCGCCCACCGCCGACGACAGCGACAGCTGGGTCTCATCGATGCGTCACATTGCGATCGAGGCAGGCGCCTTCGTTGTGAGCGTGCCGCAGTTCATCCCGGCGTCGGCGTATCCCGACGACTTCCCGTTCTCGCTACCGGAGGGAACTGACGTGCTCGGTCGAGGTGGCGTCTGCGTCGTGTCACCGCGCGGTGACGTGATCGCCGGACCTTGCTACGACACAGAAGCGACGCTCTACGTCGACTGCGATCTCCGAGAAGCGTTGCACGCCAAGCGCAGCTTCGACGTCGTCGGTCACTACAGCCGTGCCGACGTTCTCACGTCGGACCGTGCTGATGCACACGAACAGGTGGACCCGCCCGCGCAGTGACCATCGGTGTGACGGCGGCTGCGCGATCGGCTCGCCCTTCTTGGGCTGCGTCTGCTGCGTCGCAAGGTCCGTGGAGGGGACGTCACGCCCTGGGCGTCAGGCTTCTCGTCCTGAGCGGGTCGCGATAGAGATCGGCGTAACTGCGCACCATGGTTTCGCTACTGAAGTGCTTCACCACGCGTTCCCTACAACGAATGGGAGAACACTCACGCGCATCGGCCACCACCTCAGCGAGCTCATCGAGCGTGCTCCGGAGGAAGCCGGTCACGCCCTCTTCCACGAGCTCGACGGCAGCACCAGAGGGGCAGGTCACCACGGGCGTACCACAGGCCATCGCTTCGACCATCACCAGGCCGAACGGTTCAGGCCACTGGATCGGGAACACCATCGCGCACGCACGGCCGAGGAGGTCGACCTTGCGCGCATGGTCGATGTTCTCGTACACCTCGACTTCGTCGTGCAACATCGGTGCCACCACTTCGTCCCAATACGCGCGCTCGAGTGGCTCGTTCCGCTTCACGACCATCGCGAGCGGAAGACCGGCGCGACGCGCGATCTCGATCGCGAGCGTCGGGCCCTTGTCGGGCGTCGCACGACCGATGTAGACACAGAAGTCGTCCTTCTGCGTGACGAACGGGTACGCATCGACGTCGATGCCGTTGTGAATGACGCCCGCGTACGGAAGGTTCGGGTGTTCGTCTCGCTGCGAGTGGCTGATCGCGACGAGGCCAACTCGATCGGCGATCTGGCTGTAGAACCGTCGATTCGTCTCGTGCCAGGGACCGTGGAGTGTGTGGACGATCGGCGCGTCCGTCCGAGCGTGCGCTCCGATGGCTGGCCCGGCGATTCCTGCATGGTCGTGGACCACGTCGAAGGGAGTGCCACTCGATGCTCGTCGGACGATGTCGTCGTAGGCCGCACACGCATGGAACGCATCGATCCACGGCGAGCCGAGCAGCGCCGGATCTGGAGCTTCGAGCAGCGGCGACACGATCTCGGCGTTGACGCGAGAACCGCCAGAGGCGTAGAGCGTGACGTCGTGGCCCGTGCTCGCCAAGCCGTCGACCAGGAGGCTCACGACGACTTCGATGCCGCCGTAGCCCGAAGGTGGAATCGGAAACCACGGCGGAGCGATCATGGCGATGCGCATCACAGCGAGACTACGGCTCGCTCGTCGAGAAGAAGAACTAGCGTGCGCTTCGGTGGTGCAGCCGTGGAGCAACCCGAGCAGCCCAGCCCTCGCTGATGATCGCGAGGCCGTCACCTTGGTGGACGGCAGCAGCTTCAGCATCTCGCTTCCCTCCGGCGACATGCTCACCGGGTTCCCGCACGGACTCTTCTACCGGGACACGCGCTTCCTGTCGACGATTCGGATGCGCGTCAACGGCGAATGGCCAGAGCCGCTCTCCGCTCGTGCCACGTATCCGTTCAGCGCTTCAATGGTGTTGCGCGCGCCTCCACCACCGGGAATCGCCGATTCGAAGCTCGCGGTCTTCCGGACCCGCTTCGTCGGCCAGGGAATGCGCGACGACGTCGTCGTGCGCAACTACGGAACCGAACCCGCCTTCTGCACGGTCGAATTCGAGCTCGACGTCGACTTCGCCGACATCTTCGAGGTGAAAGCGGGAAAGCACGACGCGCGCCGCGCTCGCGACTTCGACTCGACCCATGGTCACCTCACGTGGCACTACGAGCGTGGCGCGTTCCGACGCAGCACGGCAATCGACTTCTCGCGTGCCGCGAACGTTCGCGGCTCCAACGTGAGCTTCGACGTCATCCTTCCGCCCGGTGATGACTGGACGCTGTGCATGCAAGTGACGCCGACGATCGACGATGTGCAGGTGCAGCCGCGTCATCGATGTGGCGAACCGGTCGAGTGGTCGGAACCGGTCACGCGACTCGAATCGTGGCGCCAGGCACGGCCCGCGATCCGGATCGAACACGCGCCCATGAACGAGATGATCGCTCGATCAGCGGAAGACCTCGCCGCGCTCCGCATCACCGACCCTGAGTTTCCCGAACGCTCCGTCATCGCCGCCGGAGCGCCCTGGTTCATGACGGTGTTCGGACGCGACAGCTTGCTCACGTCGTGGATGGCGTTGCTCGTCGATCCTGCGCTGGCCCTCGGAACGCTCGAGACACTCGCCCGCTTCCAGGGTTCGCAGGTCGACGAACGAACCGAGGAGCAGCCCGGCCGAATCCTGCACGAGATGCGCTTCGGCGAGGCGGCGGAGCTGAGCCTGGGAGGCGGCACCGTCTACTACGGCAGCGTCGATGCGACCCCGTTGTTCGTCATGTTGCTTGGTGAGCTTCATCGTTGGGGTTGTCAGCCGGCGGCGGTGCGCGCGCTGCTCCCTGCCGCCGACCGTGCGCTCGCGTGGATCACCGAGTTCGGCGACCGCGACGGCGACGGGTACGTCGAGTATCAGCAGCTCAACGAGCAAGGTCTGGCGAATCAGGGCTGGAAGGACTCCTTCGACTCGATCCGGTTCATCGACGGGCGCCTCGCCGACCCGCCGATCGCGTTGGCCGAAGTGCAGGGCTACGTGTACGCCGCGTTCCTCGCGCGCGCCGCAATGGCTGACGACGACGGCGACGCCGCGCGGGCACACGATTTGCGGTCACGGGCCGTCGATCTGAAAGAGCGTTTCAACCGCGATTTCTGGATGGCCGATCGTGGGTGGTTCGCGCTCGGTCTCGACGCGCGCAAGCAACCGATCGATGCGCTGACCTCGAACATCGGGCATTGTTTGTGGACCGGCATCGTCGAAGACGAGAAGATTCAGCTCGTCACCGAGAAGCTCATGTCGAGCGAGATGTTCAACGGCTGGGGTCTGCGCACGCTCGCATCGTCGATGGTGGGATACAACCCGCTGAGCTATCACAACGGCAGTGTGTGGCCACACGACTCGGCCATCGGCGCCGCGGGCCTCAGTCGGGCAGGTCACCACGACGCCGCGCACTCCGTGCTCGCCGGCCTGGTCGATGCGGCGGTGAGTTTTTCGGATCGAATGCCCGAGCTCTTCGCGGGCATCGGTCGCGACGAGTTGCCGTTCCCCGTGCGCTATCCGACCTCGTGCTCGCCTCAGGCCTGGTCGGCTGCCTCACCGCTGCTCCTCCTCCGAGCCGTGGTCGGACTCGCCCCTGATGTTCCCCGAGGCCTGATCCATGTGACTCCGCACTGCCCGCCTTGGCTCGGCACCATTCGTCTCGAAGGTGTCCCACTCGGGTCTGGACGACTGTCGATCGAAGTCCACGGTGACGAGTGCCGCGTGCTGGAGTCACCAGAAGGTCTGACGGTCGTCGAGACCCCGCGTCGCCCCTGAACGCCAGCGCCATTCGACACAGCACGGGGA
>JBEVDP010000014.1:0-3155 GCA_040513235.1 Acidimicrobiia bacterium
ATGAGTTCCTGCCCGCGTTCGCCTTCTGTGTTGTCCACGCTTGTGTCCCCGCCGAATCCTCAGCCCGCGGCTTCGATCACCCCGCGGCTTCGATCAGCCCCAGCTTCCCGTCGCGACGCCGGTACAGCACCGCCGCGCGGCCGGTCTCGACGTTCGTGAACAAGAAGAAGTCGTGGCCGAGGAGGGCCATCTGGAGCCCAGCTTCCTCGGTATCCATCGGCTTGACGGTGAACTGCTTGATCTTGACGACCTCGAGCTCGTCACTCTCCGTGTCGGCCGGATCGGCATTCGCGCCGTTCGTGCGCGCACCCTTGTTGCCGTTGCGACGATGGACGCGGCGCTCGTGGAGTTTCCGCATCTGATGCTCGACCTTGTCGAGCGCGATATCCAGCGCGGCCAGGAAGTCGCTGGATGACGCACGACCTTTCACGAGGTGCTTGTTCAGATGCACCAGGATTTCGCAGGTGTGCGAATCGCTCGCGCGGCGAGTGGGATGCTCGTCGTAGTCGACGTCGATGCGACGGACGTCGGACGCGAACTTCGTGAGGCGCTCGAGCTTCTCACGGGTATGTGCGCGCAACGTTGGCGACACTTCGACGTGCTTGCCGAACACGACGATGTCCATCTGGCCGGGAGTATATGCAGCGCCGCTTCACGCGCGTCTTGGAAGCGGCGTGCGCGTCGCCGTCGCCGCTCCAATCGTCGCCGCGCCCTGGTCGCGTAGCGCGCGCGCGGCGGCGGTCAGCGTCGCGCCCGTTGTGGCAACGTCATCGACGATCAGGACATTCATGCCGCGAACGGACTGCAGGGCGCGGAGTTGGGGACCTGCCCGACGCTGTGCCCAGGAAGCACCCGTCTGGGCCGGACCCGGCATGCGGTCGAGCAACGGACGGACCGGCCGGTCGAGGTGGCGCGCGACGGCTCGGGCCAGCAAACCCGCATGATCGACGCCGTGGGCACGCAAACGCGCCACGCTCGCGGGGGGCCAAGTGACCACGTCGACGGGCTGAGCCGGGCACGCGGCCGCGACCGCCTCCGCCAACCATCGGATCGACGACCGCGCGGCGCGGTATTTCGTGTGGGCGACCAACTCCCGCACGACCCCGTCGTATGCGTAGGGCGCGACCCACCAGTCGACGCCGGGTGGAGGTGGTGCATGCGGCGCCGGCGTGAGCCCCGGACGGCAGCGCGCACAACAGGGCTCGCCGCGCCGACCACATCCCGGGCAGGTGCCCGGGAGCAATGCCGTCAGGAGATCGCGACCGACAGCGACGAGATCGACAAGCCATGAGCGCACACGCGGACGCTACGTGCGGGCTGAGACATCCAACGTCGCCGCCCGCCGGACGTGATTCGGGAGCGAGCGCGCGAACGGCGGACGGGCCACGCCGACCTCGGTGACGATGCCCGTGACGAGGCGCGCGGGCGTCACGTCGAACGCGGGGTTGTAGGCGTCGACACCTTTGGGTGCCAACGCCGTCCCGTGGACGCGCAGTACCTCGTCGGCCGCGCGGGACTCGATCGTGATGTCGTCACCACGCGCGGTCGCGAGATCGATCGTGGAGACCGGCGCGGCGACATAGAAGGGAATGCCGTGATGCCGCGCGAGCACCGCGAGCCCATACGTCCCAATCTTGTTGGCGACATCGCCGTTGGCCGCGATCCGGTCGGCGCCGACGATCACGAGGTCGACCTCGCCGCGTGCCATCAGCGACGCCGGCGCGGTGTCGGCCACGAGCGTGGCGTCGATGCCGAGCCGGTCGAGTTCCCAGGCGGTGAGCCGGGCGCCTTGCAGCACCGGTCGCGTCTCCCCTACCCAGACGTGCACCGACTTCCCCAAGTCGTGGGCGGAGCGGATCACGCCGAGCGCAGTCCCCCAGCCGACGCACGCGAGCGCACCGGCGTTGCAATGCGTCAGGACCTGCGCCGTGCGCGGCACCACCGCCGCACCGTTGGCACCGATGCGTTGATTACGCGCGATGTCGTCGGCGGCGATGTGTTCCGCTTCCGCGAGCGCGGCCGCGGCCCCGTGGGCGTCGTACGCGGCGAGCGCGCGTTCGACACCCCAACGGAGGTTCACTGCGGTGGGCCGCGTCGCGGCGATGCGACTCGCCGCGGCATGTACCTGTTTCGCGGTGCGCAGTGTGTGCGCCGCGAGCGCAACCCCGTACGCGCCCGCCGCGCCGAGGGCCGGCGCACCCCGGATCGCGAGCGCGGAGATCGCGTCGCAGACGTCGGCGACCGACGTGCAGTCGAGATAACGCACGCGTCCGGGCAGCGCGCGCTGGTCGAGCATCCGGACCCGCCCCGCGCGCCACGCGATGGTGCGCGGGATCGGGTCCGCAGAGGTCGACTCAGTACCGATAGTGATCCGGCTTGTAGGGGCCCTCGACGGGCACGCCGATGTAGTCGGCCTGGTCCTCCCGCAGTGCCGTGAGCTTCACGCCGAGCTTGTCGAGGTGCAGCCGGGCGACCTTCTCGTCGAGGTGCTTGGGCAACGTGTACACCTTGCGCTCGTAGAAATCGGTATGCGTGAACATTTCGACCTGCGCGATCACCTGGTTGGTGAAGCTGTTCGACATCACGAAGCTCGGGTGGCCGGTGGCGCAACCGAGGTTGAGCAGGCGGCCCTCGGCGAGGACGATGATCGCCTTGCCGTCGGGGAACACCCACTCGTCGACCTGCGGCTTCACCGTGCGGCGCTCGATGCCGTCGACCTTGGCCAGACCGGCCATGTCGATCTCGGTGTCGAAATGCCCGATGTTGCCGACGATCGCGTTGTGCTTCATCTTCGCCATGTCGGTGACGCGGATGACGTCCTTGTTACCGGTGGTCGTGACGAAGATGTCGGCAGTCTGAACGATGTCGTCGAGTGTGGTCACCTGGTAGCCCTCCATCGCGGCCTGCAGCGCGCAGATGGGGTCGATCTCGGTGACGACGACGCGCGCGCCCTGCCCGCGCAGCGACTGCGCGCAGCCCTTGCCGACGTCGCCGTACCCGCAGACGACGGCGATCTTGCCCGCGATCATCACGTCGGTCGCGCGGTTGATGCCGTCGATGAGCGAGTGCCGGCAGCCGTAGAGGTTGTCGAACTTGCTCTTGGTGACGGAGTCGTTGACGTTGATCGCCGGGAACAGCAACGTGCCTGCCTGCTG
>JBEVDP010000015.1:0-3324 GCA_040513235.1 Acidimicrobiia bacterium
CTGCTCGTTGGTGATGCGCAGGTGCCGGTGGGCCGCAGCCATGTCGCGGCCGGTCCAGGGTGCCGGTCCGCCCGTTGCGCCGGAGACGAAGGCACTCGTCTTGCGCTCGTGTCGCTCGATGTTCACCCGGGCGAAGACCGGGGCCAAGTCAGGGTCGGCGAGGATCCGCTCGAAGAACCGGTGCATGACGGCCTGAATGGCGGGGTCGCCGCCCAGGCGCTCGAAGAGGGTTGCCCTAGAGGTGGTTGTCGTCATGGCGTCAGGAGACCATGGTCCGCCGCGGCCGGGCGTGAGTAACGGATACTCAAATTCGGTTGCGGTCCGGTCCCGGAGCGGTCATGGTGTCCGTACTGCCCGGCCAAACGAGGAGGTGCGAAGCCATGACGACTGTCGCTTCTTCCACCTCCCGCCGCGGCTGACGTTCACAGCGCTCCGCGCGGGAGTCCTTCCCGACGTAGGAGCTTTCTATGGATACGGCGTGGCTCATCGCCGACCCCGAGCCGTACGACGACTACGACCTCGGACCGATCAAGACCGGCAAAGAGGCCGAAGTCTTCCTCGTCGAGCGCGTCGCGCCCGACGGACGTTCGTGCCTGTTGGCCCACAAGCGCTACCGCCCGCGCAGTGTGCGCTACAAGGGTGAGTTGCAGGCCCTCGGCTTCCAGCGCGCCGCCAACTTCGTCAACGACCGCGCGTACCGCGAGGGACGCGCGATCCAGAACAGTCGCGATCGACGAGCGGCGGCGAAGAAGACGCGCCACGGCCGCGATGTGCTGGGCCGGGGTTGGCCCGACAACGAGTTCGCGATTCTCGAACGGTTGGCGGACGCAGGTGTCTCGGTGCCGCTGCCCGTGGCGCGTACGTCGGATGGCGTGCTCATGCAATACCTCGGCGATCGCACGCAGGCCGCGCCTCGTCTGGTCAACGCGGGCTTGGATCGAGAAGGTGTTGCCGACGCGGGCGAGCAACTCGTCGACAACCTGCGGCGAATGGTCGACGCGGGCATCGTCCACGCCGACCTGTCCGCGTACAACTTGCTGTGGTGGGACGACACGTTGTGGGTCATCGACGTCCCCCAGGCCGTCGGCATCGGGAGGAATCCGCAGGCGCTCGACTTCCTCCAGCGCGACATCGCCAACGTGTCCGAGTGGTTCAGGTCGCAAGGTGCCGCTTTCGATGGCGACTCCCTGTTCGTGGAGCTCGTGACTGCTTGGCAGTAGCGCTCAGCCGAGTCGGTACACGCGCGTCGCCGTCTCGACGAAGAACGTGTCGCGCTCCGCGGGCGAGAGCTCGGTCATGATCTTCTTCACGCCGTTGCCGAGCACGCGGTACGAGAGCGACATCCGGTCGACGGGGAAGTTCGACTCGAACATGCAGCGGTCCACGCCGAAGCATTCGACCATGTGGAGGTAGTAGCGGCGCTGGGCGGCGACGAATTCGTCCGACGTCGGGGGGCGGGCGGCGAGGTGCCAACCGAAGCCGTTGTCGGGCATGGCCATTCCGCCCAACTTGGCGACCACGTTCTCGCAGCCGGCGATGTCGGCGACGTCGCGCTGCCACTGCTCGAAGATCGCGTCGCGTTCGGCTGCGTAGCGGCCGACTCCGATCGGCGTGCCGAAGTGGTCGAGCACCATGAGCGTGTCTGGCACGGCGCGGGCCAGCGCGAGAAACTCGCGGTTCTGCGTGTGGTAGTGCCAGGTGTCGTACGTGAGACCGCGCTCGCCGAGGCGGGCGACGCCGGCACGGAATGCATCGTCCTCGAACAGTCCTGCGGGCGCGCCGCCTCGAATCATGAGATCGTCGGATTCGGCGCGCGAGAGCGCGTCGCGGATGCCGCGGAACAGTCCGTCGCCGGCCTCGACGTGGGCGTCGAGAACGGCGTCGAGGTTCGCGAGCCGGAGGTCGGCATGCCCGACGATGCCTGCGATGAGGCCGCCGCTGGCGCGGGCCGTCGCCGCGACGAACTCGGTTTCGCCGACCGGCGCGAATTCGGCGGGCCCGTCGGTGCGGTACCCGGCCCTGCATTCCATGAAGACGGTCCGCTCGACCCGGTGCCCGGCGCCCACGTCGGCTTGGAGCTGCATCAGTCCGTAGCCGAGGGGTCCACCGTCCGGCCAGAGGTGATGGTGGGCGTCGACCATCCGCTGGTCGGGTTCGATCGCCGCTTCGTCGACAAGGGCATGCCACGCGTCGGTTCCAGGGACTGGTCCGCTCGTCATTCGCGCCTCCTCGCTCCGGCAGGGCAGACTGTCACGAACACGACGATCATGGGGTGCGACTGATGGCTTGGGATTTCTCCACCGAACCGGAGTTCCAGAAGAAGCTCGACTGGGTCGACGAGTTCTGTCGGGAGGAGGTCGAGCCGCTCGGGTACGTGTTCCCCTACGCCGTGCGGAATCCGGATCCGAAGATCAGGGAGCTCGTAAGGGGCCTGCAGGACCAAATCAAGGACCAGGGGCTCTGGGCGATCTTTCTCGACGAGGAGCTCGGCGGCCCCGGCTACGGCCAGCTCAAGCTCGGCCTGCTGAACGAGATCATCGGGCGGTACCCCACCGCGCCGCAGATGTTCGGTGCGGCCGCGCCCGACACCGGCAACATGGAGATGCTCGCCGCGTACGGCACCGAGGAGCAGAAGGAGCGTTGGCTGAAGCCGATGCTCAACCAGGAGATGTGGTCGGCGTACTCGATGACCGAACCGCAGGGCGGCTCCGACCCGAACCTGTTCAAGACGCACGCAGAACGTGACGGCGACGAGTGGGTCATCAACGGGGAAAAGTGGTTCACGAGCGCGGGGCGCGTCGCCGACATCCTGTTCGTGATGTGCACGAACGGCATGTTCGTCGTGCCGCGCGCGACGCCCGGCGTCGAGATCCAGCCCGAGCCGCGCAACCACAACCACATCATCTACCGCGACGTGCGCGTCCCGCTCGACCATCTGCTCGGTCCGGAAGACGGTGCGAAGGTGCTCGCGCAGCGCCGGCTCGGCGGCGGTCGTATCCACCACGCGATGCGCACGATCGCCCAGTGCAAGCTGGCGTTCGACATGATGTGCGAGCGCGCGCTTTCGCGTGAGTCGCACGGCAAGATCATCGGCGAGCACCAGATGGTGCAAGAGAAGATCGCCGACTCGTACGCGCAGATCCGCATGCTGCGGCTGTTCGTGTTGGAAACAGCGTGGAAGATCGACAACTCCAGCACGCAGGAATGCCGCACGGACATCGCCGCGGTGAAGTTCACGATGGCGAAGGTGCTGCAGGAGGTGTCGTTCAACGCGCTGCACATTCTCGGTTCGCTCGGCACGACGGATCTCACACCGTTGCAGGC
>JBEVDP010000016.1:0-3063 GCA_040513235.1 Acidimicrobiia bacterium
TCGGACAACGACGCGACCTACCTCGTCAGCATCGAGGGTGATCCCGACATCGAATGCCGGCTGACGCTCGGCCCACCCGCGGGTCACGACGCCGGTGAGGCGGCGATGACCGCGACCGCGATGCGCGTGGTGAACGCCGTTCCCGCGGTGGTCGCCGCCGCGCCGGGATTGCTCAGCTCGCTCGACCTCCCCGTCACGGTTCCGCGTCGGGTCTTCGACTGATTCAAGCGGAGTGCGGAGCCCTGCTGAGCTCAGAGATGTTCGCCCGGCAGTTTGCTGGCCTGCTTGATCCAACGAGCGACGCGAGCTTCGTCGAGCTCGTCGTCCTCGCGGATGTCGAGGTAGCGCGTGTCTCCGCTCTTGGATTCGCCCGGCGGGACCGGACGTAGCGACAAGCCGCGGAAGAACGCCACTTTGACGTAGTTCGTGTAGCAGTGGAAGTTGAGGAACCAGCCCTGTCCCTCCACGCCGTAGAACGGTGAGTTCCACTTGACTGCCTTGTGCACGTCGGGAACGGTGCGCACGATGAGCGCGTCGAGCCGGCGCCCGACGTCTCGCTTCCAGCCGGGCATGGCCGCGATGTACGCCTTCACCGGCGCGTTGCCGTCGCCCTTTGGGATCTGAGGGTTGCCGCCTGCGAGGAGCACCGGTTTGGCGGCCTTGCTGGTCTGCGACTTCGTTGGCTTCTTGGACGCCTTGCCGGCCATGGTTACCGCGCCGGGCCCTGCGCGCTGAGCCAGTCGTCGAGGCGCGTCGTGCCGAGTTGGGCTTCGTCGTCGGGAACGAGTGTGTGCGCGGTCAGGAGTGCACCGAAGTAGCGCGCACGTGCGGCGGGTGCGACCGCGCGCGGGTCGTCGAGCGCGCGCAACCGCCGGGCGACGACTTCGTCGAGCCGGAACCGTTCCGGTCCTGCCACTTCGACGGTGCCGTTGATCGGCACGGCGACCGCGACCTTGTCGACCGCGGCCGCGACGTCGTCAGCGGCCATGGGCTGGATGAAGACGGGTGCGAGCCGGACGGTATCGCCTTCGGTTGCGGCGTCGGCGATGCTCTTCAGGAACTCGAAGAACTGCGTCGCGTGGACGATCGAGTAGGGGATCGCCGAACCCTTGATCAGCTTCTCCTGCGCGGTCTTGGCGCGGAAGTAGCCGCTTTCGGCGAGACGTTCTGTGCCGACGACCGACAGCGCGACGTGGTGTGCCACGCCGGCTGCGGCCTCGGCGTCGAGGATGTTGCGGGTCGACGTCTCGAAGAACTGCATCACCGCGTCGTCCTCGAACGAGGGCGAGTTCGACACGTCGACCACGACGTCGGCGCCTGCGAGCGCCTCGGCCAAGCCTTCACCCGTGAGCGTGTTCACGCCAGTGTTCGGCGCGGCCGGCACCGCCTCGTGGCCGTGTTCGACGAGCTTGGTGACGAGTTTCGAGCCGATGAGCCCGGTTCCGCCGATGACGACAACCTTCATGGTGAACCTTCTTTCGCGAGGGTCGCGATCTCGGAGGTCCTTGAATGACCACCACGGTCGCGTTTGTGGGGGGTCGACCGCAAAGGCGAGTTCACCGCATGGCGCGAGTCGCGCGTCTGACTCGTCACGTGGCACGATCGCGCTCCTCGCGCAGAAGGAGAAGATTGCGGCGATGGTCGAAGCGACGCTCGACGACCGGCTCCAGGCGTTGGTCGGGAAGCCCATCAGCGACGGTGGGAGGACGGCAAAGGGGCCTGATCCGGTCAACCAGCCGATGATCAGGCACTGGGCCGCGGCGTTCGAGGACGAGAATCCCGTGTACACGGATCCCGACGCGGCCGCGCGCTCGCGCTTCGGCGAGATCGTTGCGCCGCCGCTCATGTTGCAGACCTGGACGATGGCGACGCCGCGCATCACGGGAATGGCCGAGCGCGGTGGCTCACCGGTCGAAGGCGGTCGTGCGGGGGTGCTCGCCCTGCTCGACGAGGCGGGCTTCGTGGGCACGCTGGCGTCCAACTCCGAGTTCGAGATCGTGCGCTATCTCAAGCTCGGCGACGTCGTCTCCGCGACGACGCTGCTCGACTCCGTGTCGCCGGAGAAGCAGACGCGGATCGGTCCTGGTCACTTCGTCACGTGGGTGACGACCTACACCGACGCGTCCGGTGAAGTCGTGGGCCGGCAGACGTTCCGCATCTTGAAGTTCCGTCCGGAAGCACCGTCGTGACCTTCCGCCTCGCGCCGTCGATGACCGCGGACACGCAGTTCTTCTGGGACGGCGCCAAGGACGGCCGGCTGTTCATCCAGCGCTGCGGAGCGTGCGCCGTCTTGCGCCATCCGCCGCGGCCAATGTGCCCGCACTGTCACAGCCTCGAATGGGATGTGGTCGAAGCGTCGGGCCACGGCACCATCTACAGCTTGGTGATGCCGCGCCATCCACCGCTGCCCTTCTTCGACGACGGCTACATCGTCGTGCTGGTCGAGCTCGAAGAAGGGGTGCGGCTCGTGAGCAACCTGGTCGACGTGGCGCCCGACGACGCGTCGATCGGCATGCGGGTGCAGGTTCGGTTCGATGCGTTCGACGGCGACGTGGTGCTGCCCGTGTTCGTGCCGGAGGTGCTGGCGTGACTGAAGTGCAGGTCGGTGACGCGATTCCGGCGATGGTGATCGAGGTCACCCCCACCCGTGTCGTCGCGGGCGCGATCGCCTCGCGCGATTTCATGCCGGTGCACCACGATCGCGACTACGCGAACCAGCAGGGCGCGCCCGACATCTTCATGAACATCCTCTCTGACACTGGCTACTGCAGCCGCTTCCTCACCGACTGGGCCGGACCCGACGCGATGATCCAACGGCTCGCGATCAGGCTCGGTGTGCCGGTGTTCCCTGGTCACACGCTGACCTACACGGGCGAAGTGACGGCGGTCGGGCGCGACGGCGACGAGATGATCATCGACGTTGCGCTGCGCGCGATGAACGAGCTCGGCGAGCACGTCGGTGGCACCGCGCGCCTGAGTGTTCCGTCATGACGGTTCGCGGGTTGTCGGGCCGCGCTGCGATTGCCGGCATCGGCCAGACCGAGTTCTCGAAGGAGTCGGGTC
>JBEVDP010000017.1:0-3804 GCA_040513235.1 Acidimicrobiia bacterium
TGCTCGCGCCGCCGTGCAACGTGCTGCGGGCGAGCCTGCATCCCGAGGGCCTGGCGCCGCGCATCGTCAACCTCGCCGAGTGGGCGCACCACATCATCGGCGGTCTACGCCGCCAGGTCGCGGTGACCGGCGACGAAGAGCTGCGCGAACTCGAAGCCGAGCTCGTCGGCTACGCCGACGTCCAAGGCGCGGCGCCGGGGCCGCCCACCGAAGCACCCGGTGCAGTGGCCATTCCGGTGCGTTTGCGCAGCGACGACGGCGAGCTCGCGTTCATCACGACGATCGCGACGTTCGGGACCGCGCTCGACATCACCCTCGCCGAGCTTGCCATCGAAGCGTTCCTGCCCGCCGACGCCGCGACCGCGGCCGCGCTCCACGCGCGTTTCGCACCCGCGCTCGCGGCGCCGAATTGAGTTACACGGTGCGGCCGAGGAAGGCGGCGAGCTTGTCGGCCTCGCTCGCCGACGCCGGCGGTTCGACCTGCGCACCGAACGGCGCGGCGCCGTCGGGCCCTCGGAACTGGTCGGGGATCGATGCGCGCGCGCCGACGAGAAGCTCCGCGGCGAGCGCGGGCGCGAGGTCGGTCGATTGACCGGTCGCCTTCGCCACATCCCACCCGTGCGTGAACGTGTCGGTCGTCGCGAGTGCGCAGAACGCGGCGCCCGGGAACTCGCCGAACGGCAGCTTGATCGTCTTCTCCATCGCGCCCGGCGCCGAGAACGCGGCGACTGCCTTTCGCGCGCCCTCGTCAAAGGCCGCGACGATGTCCCCGTCCGCATAATCGGTGGGCTCGCGCCCGTCTTCGGGCGACACGCCGGCGTTGGTGCTCGCTGCGAACCAGTAGCTCCCGCCGACGATGTGATTGACGACTGCGCGTACGTCCCACGATTGGCACGGCGTCGCGTCGTCGAGTTGGTCCTTGCTCACGTTCTGCAGCACGCCGCGCGTACTTGCGATGGCCTGTTCCAGTTCCTGCACACCCATGGCCGTACCCCTCTCGTCCGCTCCCAGCAGCGTACGCACGCCCCGCTATTGGTTCCAGATGCGCTCCGTGCGCGGGATCTCGACGACGAGCGTGGCCCGTTTCGCCTCCCGCTTTTGCTCGGCTGTTGCCGTCTTGAGCGCGGCACGGCCGGTCGCGGCTCGTTCCGCCCATGCGTCGAGCGAGCGCATCCACGGCGGCATGCCCGCGGGCATGTCGAACTCCGGGATCGGCGCGAGATCGTCGTCTTCGAGCTTCGAGCCGTAGCGCACCAGTGAAACGTGCACGTCGGGGTCGCTGATGTGCGGGACAAGCGTCTGCAACCCGATGTTCCAGTTCTCCAGCATGATCCGGATGGCTTCGATCTTCGTCGTCTGACCGGCCGCCGACGCGCTCTCGGGGAACGTCGGGTGCGTGATCGCGGCGTGCGCGACGGTCGATGACGCGCCCGCAGGAGTCGCGCGCCACATCGCGAATGCTTCCGCGGCGAGACGCCCGAGCGTCACGACTGCTTGGACCTGCGAGTCGACGAGCAACTTGTCGAGCCACTGGTTGCGATAGGCCGCGATCGCGGGATCCTTCTTGTGCCGCTCGCCGCCGCCTTGGCCCAAGACGCTGTAGAGGAACGCGTTCACCATCACGTAGCTGCGCGTGATCCCGAGCTTGGCGAGGAAGCCCTGGACGCGTTGGCCCGCTTCGCCGACGAGGATGCGGCGGACAACAGTTTCGTGCGTCGCCGGGTCTTGCCCGATCACGAGCACACGTGCGCTGCCGTCGAGGCGGCCGCGGTGGAAGATCGGACCCCATTCCGTCCGGAAGTCGGTCGGTGGGTAGATCTCCGGGCCCGGGTAGTTCCGGACCAGCGCCGTGAAGCGGCGCGGGTAGCCGGGGTCGAAGTCGTGTGCCATCGAACCTCCGCAGCGTGAAAGCCCGCGCGGCGATGCTCGCGCGAGCGGCGAGCGCGATCCATCGCGCGACATGCGAAGAACGCGTGGTTTCTCCGCGTCTGGATACTTGCGCGCGGGTTCGGGGGGCGCGATTGTCCTCACAGCCCGGGCGGGTGGAAGTGGTTGATGGCGGTTCGCTCAGCGCGCGCGTCACGATCCCTCGATCCGGTTTCGCGACCGGGTGCTCGCAGGATCGTCTTGGCCTTCGCCGGGACGCTCGCGGCCTTCGTCGGGTTCGCGTCGCCCGCGGCGGCGCAGGTGCCGTGCCCGATCGCGGTCGATGGAACCCTGATCGAGGGCACCGGACCGCGTGATCCGCTCGAGTTCGATTCCGAAGCCGAGGTCGTCGTCGAGGCGCTGGTGCCCGCCAACGCGGAGCGCGTGCGGATCGAAGTCGTGTTGCCGCTCGGTTCGCCGCGCGTCATCGACGAACCGGTCGTGCCCGGCACCGTGTTCCGAGACACCGTCGACCTCGGCGACGCCGCGCCGTACGGCGTCGGCCTCTACCGCGTCGACGTCACCGCGGGCGATTGCAGTACCACGGTCTGGGTGAAGCTCACCGGCCGGTCGCCGTTCACGACCGTGGCCGGGATCGTGGGAACCGGCGCGTTCGTCGGCGGCCTCGGCCTCTTGATCTGGGGCGTCGTGCGCGCGGTCAAGGGCAAGCGGGGCCTCGTGCCCGGTCTCGTGGGCGGCGCGCTCGGCGGCTTCGGTGCGCTCGTCCTTGCCCAGCAACACGGCTGGATCGGCGTCACCGATCGCGGGATGATCACGTGGATCGCCTTCCCGGCGCTCGGCGGCGCCGCGATCACGCAAGTGACTGCGCTGTTCTCCGGCGGCGCGGGTGCGGCCGCGCCCGCGCCCGTTCCCGCGCCGCCCCCCGCACCCGCGCCCGCCCCGACCCCGGTCCCCCCGCCCGCGGCCCCGGCACCGGTGCCGCCACCGTCCCCGCCACCCGCGCCTGTCCCCGCGCCTCCGTCCGCGGCTGCTCCGATCGACTTCAGCGTCCCGCCGCCGGTGCCGGTCGCCGATCCACCCCGGAGCGCGTACGCGCGCATCGACGCGCCCGAAGCCGTCGTCGCCGAAGACGAGTTCGAACTCGTCGTCGGGCTCGCGCCCGAACCGGTCGCCGGCGTGGTCGGTGGTCCGCTCGTGCGGCCCGAGTCGAGTGTCGGTCCCTACACGCTCGTCGTGCAGGTCGTCGCCGACGGTTTCACGCTCCGGAACAACCCCGGTGGATGGCGCCGCGAACTCCCGGTGACGGCCGAAGCGCCGTACCCGACCGTCACCTATCACCTGCGCGCCGACCGTCAGGCCGCGGAGGTGTGGTCGCGTTCCATACAAGCGCTGTTCTCGGTGGACGGCCAAACCATGGGGATGGCCGTGCGCTCGGTGGCGATCGTCGCGCGCGCCGAGCTGCTCGGCGTCTTGCCCGCGCCACCTGAACCGGCGGCCAACGTCATGACCGTTGCGCCGCAACGCGACGCCGCGGATCTCACGGTGCGAATCCTGCGGGGCGAGTCACCGACCGACGGTCGCCTGCTCTGGACGTTCGAAACCACACTCGGCGTCGACGTCCCCGACGAACCCATCGCCACCGACATCGGTGCCCGCCCCGCCGACTTCGCCCGCCAACTGATTGCGGGGGTCGCGTCGCATCGCGGGCGACCGACGCTCGTCCCGTTCCTCACCGGCATCGGGCGTACCGTGAGCGAGCAAGTCCCGAACGAGTTCTTCGACGTGCTCGCCGCTGTCGCGACGCGGGTCGACGACCGCCCGCCGCGCGTTCTCCTCCTCTCCGAAGAGCCCTACGTCCCCTGGGAACTCGCAGTACTCGATCCGCCGATCGACGCGACCGGCCCGCCGTTCCTCGCT
>JBEVDP010000018.1:0-6043 GCA_040513235.1 Acidimicrobiia bacterium
CCGTCGGCTACGTCCCGCTCACCGATCCGGAACTCGCGCGGCAGGCCACCGAGGAAGCCGTGGCGATGGGCTGCGGCGCGATCCTCGTGCCGTCGGCGCCGCCGCGGGACAAGTCGCCGACGCATCCCGACTATTGGCCGATCTGGGCGCACCTCGAAGAGACGGGCGTGCCGTTCATGTTGCACATCGGCGGCGGCGGTCGGCCTCTACGCCGCGCGTTCCACGAGAACGGCAAGCCCCCGGTCACCGACTTCCTCGGCGGCGGCGAAAACGTCCGATCCAAGGACTACATGGCGCTCCACCATCCGCCCGAGATCTTCCTCGCGTGCATGGTGCTCGACGGCGTGTTCGAACAGTTCTCCGGGCTGCGCGGCGGCTGCATCGAACAGGGTGCGCTCTGGGTCGTCCCGCTTCTGCAACGGCTCGACATCGCGCAGGCGACGTTCCAACGCACGGAGCCCGCGCTGCGGCTCCCGCTGAAGGCGAGCGACTACCTGCGGCGGCAGGTGAAGTTCACGCCGTTCCCCACCGAGCCGGTCGGCTGGATGATCGAACAGGCCGGGCCCGAGTTGTTCTGCTTCTCATCCGACTACCCGCACCCCGAAGGTGGCCGCGATCCGCTCGGACGATTCGAAGCGAGCCTCGCCGGCACCGATGAGCCGGCCAAGGCCCGCTTCTACACCCACAACTACGCCCAGATGATGGGACCGGTACTCGCCGCTCGCTCGTAAGGATTCTTGGCAGTCCCGCCTAGGATGCGCCGATGCCGTTGCAGACTGCCGAGCGCGCGCTCCTCGACGAGCGCCGCCGTCTCACCCGCATCGAAGCGCTCGCCGTTGCCCACCTTCCGCTCGACGAACTGCCGTCGCTCATCGCACTCGCCCACAAGGTACGGCTCTCGTGGTGCGGCCCCGAGGTCGAACTCGAGAGCTTGATCAACGCCAAGTCGGGCGCATGCCCCGAAGACTGCGCGTTCTGCTCGCAATCGGTGCGCTTCCACACCGGGGTCGACGTCTACGCCTTTCTCGACATCGACGAGATCGTTGCGGCTGCGCATGCCACCCGCGACGCGGGCGCGACGCAGTTCTGCATCGTCGTCGCCGTGCGCGGTCCCGAGGAACGGCTGCTACGCCGAGTCATCGACGCGGTCGACGCGGTGCACCGCGAGACCGGCCTCGAGGTTGCGTGTTCGCTCGGACTACTCAAGCCGGAGCAAGCGGCACGACTCGCGGCCGCGGGCGTGCGCCGCTACAACCACAACCTCGAAGCGTGCCGCGAGCAGTTCCCGGCCATCTGCACGACGCACAGCTACGACGACCGAGTCACCACGGCTCGCCTCGCCAAGGATGCCGGCATGGAGCTGTGCTGCGGCGGCATCCTCGGAATGGGCGAATCGCTCGAGCAACGCGTCGATTTCGCGTTCGAGCTCGCCGAGTTGGAGCCGTGCGAGGTGCCGATCAACCTCCTCGACCCCCGGCCCGGCACACCCCTCGAACACCAGACGACGCTCTCGCCGCGCGAGGCGCTGCAAGCGATCGCGCTCTTCCGCCTGATCCTGCCCGACGCGTGGTTACGGCTCGCAGGTGGCCGGGAACGGGTGCTCGGCGAGCTCCAGGCGATGGGTCTGCTGGCCGGCGCGAACGCGCTGATCGTCGGCAACTACCTCACGACGATCGGCCGGTCACCCGAGGAAGATCACGCGTTGCTCGAGGCGCTCGGTATGCCGGTTGCCGCAGGTCCGGGCGAAGGCCGGTTCATCGTCGACGCGACCGGCGCGCACGCAAAGCCCGCGCGGCGCTCGATCCCGCTCACCGTGGAGTCGTGAGCGCAGACTCGTTGTACGACGCGAGGTAGGGCGCGTTCCCGCGCCGGCCGACGCGGGTCACCGTCGCGAGATCAAGGTGCATACGCCACGACGCCCGCTCATCGACGCCGAGCGCCCAGCACACCGCGGCCTTGATGGGCGACACATGGCTCACGGCGACCGTGAACCCGTCGGCCGTTTGCTCCACGCAGAACTCGACGATGCGGGCTGTCACCGAAACGAGCGACTCGCCACCGGGCGGCGTGAAGTGCACGTCGGCCCGCCACGCGTCCCATTCCTCGGGACTGACGTCGCGTAGGCCGCGTGCATCCCAATCGCCGTAGTCGAGCTCGACGAGACGATCGTCGATGTCGACGGACAGGCCGTGCGCATCGGCGATCGCCCGCGCGGTCGCGATGGCGCGTTGGAGCGGGCTCGCGACGACGCGTGTCACGGGCGTTGATGCGAGCGCGGCCGCGACCGCGCGGGCTTGCGCCTCGCCCAGGTCGGTCAACGGCGGATCGGCGCGACCTTGGAGCTGCCCGTCGCGGTTGGCGGCAGTCTGGCCGTGACGGACGAACGCGATCATCGTTTGCGACCGGTATCAACGACGCGCAGGCGACCGCGGCGCAGGAACTCCGCCCGGCGGGCCGGGTCCGCGAGACCGAACCGGGTCCAGATCCACCAGGCTGCCGCGGCCCCGACGAGTTCGAGCGCGAGAGCGAGCGGGAGCGCGGGAAAGAGTGGCGCTTCCGGGCGTTCGCCACCGAACGCCGGCCACCAGAACAGCTCCTTGTGCGCCCACGCGCCGCCCAGCACCAAGCCCGCGAACCAGCCGATCGCGAAACTGAGCGCGCGGCGGCGCCGCAAGCGACGGCCGCGGCCGATTGTGGCCAGCATCGCGACCACCAGCACCACGACGGCGCTCAGCAGCGTGTGGGCATACGACTGATGTCCGAACGGAGCGTCGATCACGAGAGGCACCACCGCCCCGATCGCGATGAGGCGAAAATCAAGGCCCGAGCTCTGGAACACGTTCCAGGTCCCGAAGACCGATCCGAACGCGCGCCAGAGGATCATGCGTCGAGCGCGGCGTTGACCAGCGCGTCCGCTTCGGTGTTCTGCGCACGCGGCACGTGCTGGAGATCGACCTCGTCGAACGTGCGCACCAACTCGCGAGCGGTTTCGTACAACGGCTTCAGGTGGGGTTGGCGTACCCGGTATTCACCGCGCAGCTGGCGGATCACGAGCATCGAGTCCGCGCGTACCCGCACTCGCCGAGGGTGCAGCGGCTGCGCCGCGCGTAGGCCGGCGATGAGCGCTTCCCACTCGGCGACGTTGTTCGTTGTTACCCCGATTCGCTCGCTCACGGTCGCCAGTTGCGTGGGCGGATCCGTCGACGGGTCGAGTACCACTGCGCCGATCGCGGCCGGACCGGGGTTGCCACGCGCCCCACCGTCGCAGTAGATGACGACCTCGTCGATGCCACCCTCGTCGTCCGCCGCGAACAACGACGGCTGGTTCAAGCTGCTCGCCGGGATACCCGACTCGCGACGCTCGCTCACGGGACGAGGATCGCGCTGCAGTTGTCGCAGTACGCGACTTCCTCGCCCGCGCCGCGCCGGATGCGTTCGGCTTCGGTCGAGGGGATGGAGAGGTGGCACGCCTGGCACGTCGTGCCGACGAGCCGGGCCGCGCCTGCTCCTCGGTTGCGCTGTCGGCGGACCTCGTAGTCGCGCAGCAACGATTCGCCGACCACCGCGGCCGCGGTAGCCCGCGCGCCAGTCTCGACGGCCGACGCGGCGTCGATCTCGCTCTCTGCCGTCGCGATCACACCGAGCAGTCGCTCCATCTCGGTTTCCAGCGCTGCCAACGCTGCGTCGCGCGCGGCGATCTCAGTGTCGAGCGTCTCGCGCTGTTCCATCACCTCGAGCTCACGGTCTTCGAGGTCCGAACGATGGCGCTTCAGCATGTCGACGTCGGCCTGCATCGCTTGCAGTTCACGCGGCGACGTGACCGTGCCCGAGTACATCTTTTGGTCGACCTCTTGAGCCTTGCCGCCGAGGCGTTGCGCTTCGTCGTCGAGACGCCGTTCCTCGGCCAGCACACCGTCGCGCTCGTGCGCGAGCTCGGCACGCGCGGCCGTGATATCGGAGTGCTCGCGGCGGCGCGCCACGAGTTCGGCGCGCTCCGGAAGCGACTCGCGCCGGTGCCGGAGCCGGTCGAGGGCGATGTCGTGCTCCTGCACGACGAGCAACGCTTCCAGCGAGTCGCTCATGGGGCGGCCGCGGGCGCCGCGGGAACGGGTGTGACCGCCGGTGCGTTCGGGTCCGGCGCCGTCGTGGCGCCCGGCGTCGTCGCATCCGTTGGGACCGACGTCGGCGCGTTCGGATCGGGCGCGGGTGCACCGAGACCTTCCTTGCGGCCTTCTTCGGTGATGCGCCCCGGCTTCGGCCACTGCTCCTCGTCGGGCGGCGTGAAATCGATCACCGGGAGGTTCTCGTGGGCCGGCTTCATGAACGCGGCCCAGATCTGGGCCGGGTAGTTGCCACCCTGCACGCGGACGCCGCCGACGTTGTTCATCGCGATCGCCGAGGCCGGGTGACCCATCCACACCGCGGCGGTGTACTGCGGCGTGTAGCCCACGAACCAAGCGTCGTAGTTGTCGGTGTTCGTGCCGGTCTTGCCCGCGGCCGGACGGTCGAGTCGGGCCCGGGTGCCCGTGCCGTCCTTGATCACGCCCGTGAGCATCTGCGTTTCCGTGCGGGCGTTGTTCTCGCTCATGGCGCGGATGTCGGTCGGCTTGGCTTCGTAGATGAGCTTGCCGTCGGCGTCTTCGACGCGACTGATGTATCGCGGGGTTCGGTGGATCCCCTCGTTGGCGAACACCGAGAACGCCTCGGCCATGTCGAGCACGTTCGTGTCCGAGGTGCCGAGCGTCATCGACGGGACGCCGTCGAGCTTCGACGCGTCGATGCCGAGCCGGTTCGCCATCTGGATGATCGGGAGCGCGCCGTCTTCGCCCTGGTGGCCGGGTCCGAGCGAGAGCAGTGTGCGGATGAACGCGCAGTTGTTCGAGTCGGCAATGGCGTCGGCGAACGTCAAGGTCCCGCCGCGACACTCCGTCCTCCACGCGCCCTCGGGCCGGTCGACGCTGATCGTGCCACCGCTGACGCGGTCGTCGGAGGAGTAACCGGCTTCGAGCGCAGTCGCGAGAGTGATCGCCTTGAACGTCGAACCCGTCGGGCGGCCCTTCTGCGTCACCGGGTTGAACTGCTCCTCGGCGAACTCCTGGCCGGTGTACATGCCTCGCACCGACCCATCGGCGTTGTCGATGACAACGATGGCGGCCGTGAATTCGGTATCGGGCAGCGTGTTCGCCACTGCGGAAGCCGCCAGCCACTGCACCGCGGGATCGTAGGTGGTGTAGATGCGCAAGCCGCCGCGGAACACGGCGTTGTAACGCGCCGACTGCGTCGGGCCGAGCCATTCGGCGACGTCGCCCGCGACAGCGGGGTCGTCGTCGAGGAGTTGCTGCAACACGGCCTCGGTGAAATGGTCGCGGCGCCGGTCGGGGCTCTTGGCCGTCGTCGGCAGGGGCTCCTGGCGCGCGAGCGTCGCTTCATTCTCGGTGATGGCGCCGGTCTCGACCATGGACTCGAGCACGAGCGCGCGCCGGCGCGCCGCCCGATCGGGATGTGTCACCGGGTTCAGCGCCTCCGGCGCCTGGATCAGACCGGCGAGCAACGCCGACTCACCGATCGTCAGCTGCAGAAGGTCGCGCTTGTCGAAGTAGCGCTCCGCCGCGGCCTTGACACCGTACGCGCCGTTCCCGAGGTAGATGACGTTGAGATACCGCTCGAGGATCTCGTCCTTCTCCATCTCCTGCTCGAGCCGGTACGCGAGCACCGCCTCGCGCACCTTCGTCTTCAGGTCGCGGCGCTCGGTGTCGCTCATCGTGTTCTTGACGAGCTGCTGGGTGATGGTCGAGCCGCCCTGCTCGATCTCGCCCGAGTCGAGATTCTCGACGAGCGCGCGCGCGGTGCCGTTCCAGTCGATGCCGTCGTGCTCGTAGAAGCGCCGGTCTTCGATGGCGAGCACTGCGTCGATGAGGTGCGGGGGGACGTCGGCCAAGACGATCGGCTGGCGGTCCTCCTCGGCGAACAGGGTGGTCATCAGCCCGCCGTTGCGGTCGAGCACGTACGACCGCTCGGCCGGGCTGTCCATCGCCGGGAGCAA
>JBEVDP010000019.1:0-5166 GCA_040513235.1 Acidimicrobiia bacterium
CGCGAAGATCGTCGACGGAATCACGCCCGCGCCTTCGGCTTCGCTCGCGCTCGCGCCGCTGATGCACGGAAACGCGCAATGGACGATGTTCGTCGGCTTGTTCGGTGGCAACACCGTCGTCTTGAACGCGAGCCGGCGCTTCGACGCCGATGAGATCTGGGATCTCGTGGAACGCGAGAGCGTCTTCATAATCAGTCTCGTCGGCGATGCCATGGCGCGGCCGCTCGTCGACGCGCTCGCGCACCGCGAGAAGACGCCAATGCTCCTTGCGATCGTCTCGGGCGGAGCGATCCTCTCCCCCGCGATCAAGACCGAGATCAACGAGCGGATGCCGAACGTGATGGTGATCGATGCGTTCGGCGCGTCGGAGACCGGTGCGAACGGCGCGGTGGACGTGACCGACAAGGGTCCCCGGTTCCACATGAACGAGTGGACGACCGTGATCACCGAAGACGGAAAGCTTGCGGAGATCGGCGAGGTCGGCCTCCTGGCCCGGCGTGGCTACGTGCCCGTCGGCTACTACAAGGATGCCGAGAAGACCGCGGCGACGTTCGTGGAGTTCGACGGCGTGCGGTGGGCGATCCCCGGCGACCGCGCGGTCATCGAAGAGGGCGGCGTCGTCGCAGTGCTCGGGCGGGGTTCGCAGTGCATCAACACGGGCGGCGAGAAGGTGTTCCCCGAAGAGGTCGAGGCGGTGTTGAAGAGCCACCCCGACGTGTTCGACGCCATCGTCGTCGGCGTACCCGACTCGCGGTTCGGTGAAGCGGTGGCTGCGGTCGTGGCGCCCCGCGGAGGCACGTCACCGACACTCGACATGCTGGCCGAGCACTCCCGCGACGCGCTCGCCGGGTACAAAGTGCCGCGGCACCTGGTGTTGGTCGACGAGGTCGAACGCACACCCGCGGGCAAGCCCAACTACCGCTGGGCGAAGAAGCTCGCGGTCGCGCAGGTCGAGGCTTAGTCGATCCAGAACTGGACCGAGGCGCGTCCCGCGAGAATTGGCCGGATGAGTTCGGCGATGATGCGTTGGTGCTCTGGGTCGTCGCGGTACGCCGCGAATCCTTCGGCGTCGTCGACGTCGGCGACAACCGCGAAGTCGAAGTTGCCTTCGGCGATCGCAGCGTCGGTTCCGAAGCGATAGTCACGCAGTTGCGGAATGCGGGCGGGCAGTGCTGCCAACGCGTCCGCGATCGCCTGGCGGTCGGCGGCGGTCGCTTCGGGTTTGAACTGCAAGCACACGACGTGGCGGAGCATCGCTACAAGAGTGCCGCGTCGCTGCCGCCGTCGACGGCCAATGCGGTCCCGGTGACGAACCCAGCAGCTTCCGAGCACAAGAACGCGGCCACCGCGCCGAACTGGGCGGCCTCGCCGAGTCGCTTCGCCGGGATCGAAGCCGCGAGTTTGGTGAGGCCCTCGTCGTCGTAGAGGTAGGTCATCCGGTCGGTACGATGCGAGCCGGGAAGCAGCGAGTTCACCGTCACGCCGTCGCCCGCGACCTCCCGAGCAAGCGTCTTGAGGAATCCGGTGAGCCCGGCGCGCGCCGTGTTCGAGAGGATCAGGTTCGGCATGGGCTGCCGCACCGCGATCGACGTGATCGCCACGATCCGACCCCAGCGCCGCGCTTGCATCTCCGGAACCGCGTCGATGCACATCGCGATCGCGGAACGACAGTTCAGTTCGAACGCGTCGAGGTACTGGTCGAGTGTGGCGCTAGCGAAATTCCCTGCAGGCGGGCCGCCGGCGTTCGTCACGAGGATGTCGATGCCACCGAGCGCCTCTCGCGCGGCATCCACGAAGCCGACCGCCCCGTCGGGCGTGCCGACATCGGCGACGAGCGGGACTGCGTTCTCGCCGATGCGCCGAGCCGCGTCCTCGATCGCATCCTGGCGACGACCACAGATCGCAACGTGCACGCCTTCGCGCGCGAGCGCCTGGGCGACCCCGAACCCGAGGCCCTGTGACGACGCCGCAACCGCAGCCCGCCTCCCCGCGATCCCGAGCTCCATGCGCTATACCCCGGGTGGTTGGTGGATGGGACCGGAAGCATCACGGAGCGACGGCGCGGCGTGCCCGGTGCGGTTGGCAATGATCTCGGCGCAGATCGAGACCGCGGTCTCTTCAGGGGTGCGGGCGCCGAGATCGAGGCCGATGGGCGAGTGGACGCGGGCGATCTCGTTTGCGGTGACACCCGCCTCGTGCAGGCGCGCGATGCGACTGTCGTGGGTCTTGCGGGAGCCCATCGCACCGAGGAACCCGACCTTCGTCTTCACCGCGCTCGCGATCGCGGGGACGTCGAACTTGGCGTCGTGGGTGAGCACGCACACCGCGTCACGCGGGCCGAGTTCGTCGCCCACCTTGGCCAGGTAGCGATCGGGCCAGTCGTTCACCACTTCGTCGGCCATCGGGAACCGCTGCACTGTGGCAAATACCGCGCGCGCGTCGCACACGATCACGCGATACCCGAGCACCTTGGCCACGCGTGTGAGCGCAGCCGTGAAGTCGACTGCGCCGAAGATGATCATGCGGGGCGGAAGCGCGAACGACTCGATGAACACGGTCACCGCTTCTTCACGCGCTTCACCGTGCTCGCCGTAGTGACGGGTGCTCGTGAGCCCGGCTTCGAGCTCGCCGAGCGCGTCACGGGCGACAACCCGATCGAGGTCGGGATGACCGAGCGTCCCCGCGGGCGCGGCGTCCGGCTGCACCAGCAGCTTCGCGCCCACGTGCGGGCCCGCGACAACGGTCGCAAGCGCGACCGGCTCCTGGGCCTGCAGCGCATCGCGCAACCGCTCGTAGATGGGGAGGTCTGTCACCAGTCGAGGGGCTCCAGGAAGAGGTGGATCGTGCCGCCGCACGTGAGACCGACCGCGAACGCTTCATCGTCGGAGTAGCCGAACGAGATCACCCCGCGTTCTCGCTCGCCCGCCAGGATCTTCAATGCCTCGGTGACCACCGCGCCCTCGACGCAACCTCCCGAAACCGATCCCGCGACCTCACCCGCGTCGTTGACCACCATCGTGGCGCCTGGATCACGCGGGCTCGACCCCTCGGTGCCGACAACGCGCGCGACCGCGACCCGATGCCCCTGCGACCGCCACCGCTCGATGTCGTCCAGGACCTCTCTCATGCGGCTACGACCTCCGGCCCTCGATCACGTGATGACGGCCTCACACCAACCGGGCCTCCGGATCTGCGCCTGGCCCTCATGCGGCTACGACCTCCGGCCCTCGATCACGTGATGACGGCCTCACAGCAACCGGGCCTCCGGATCTGCGCCTGGCCCTCACTGCGACATCACCTCGGCCAGCTCCTCCAGGGCCGCCAGCGTGTGGCCCTCGACGAAGGCGTCAACAAACGGCAGCGCGGCAGCCATTCCCTGGGCGAGCGGCGCGTAACCCGGCGTCGCCTTGAGCGGGTTCACCCAGACAACCTTGTACGCGACGCGGTGGAGCCGCGCCATCTGCTCGGCCAGCACCTCGGGCTCGCCGCGGTCCCAGCCGTCGGAAAGGACGACGACCGTCGCACCACGCGCCATGCCCCGGATGCCCCACGTGTCGTTGAAGATGCGCAATCCCTCGCCGAGCCGGGTTCCGCCGGCCCAATCGGTGACGCGCTCGGCCGCGGCGCGCAGGGCCGCATCCGGATCGCGCGACGACAGCTCGCGCGTCAGCCGGGTCAGGCGCGTGCCGAGCGCGAACGCTTCCACACGCGTGCCGCCGACGACCGCGGCGTGCAGGAATCGCACGAACGCGCGCGCGTACGGCTCCATTGATCCGCTCACGTCGCACAGCAACACAATGCGCCGGCGTTGCGGCGCGGGCGCGACGAAGCGGCGCGTGATGGGTTCGCCGCCGGTCTGCAGAGCGCGCCGCACGGTGCGGCGCACATCTGGTTCTCCGCGGCGGCGATTGGTCGGGCGGCGGCGGCGCGACGGCCGCAGCGCCCCGGCGAGACGCAGGTCGGCCATGAGCTTGCGGGCCTCCGCGAACTCCGCGGACGTGTATGCGGCGAAGTCGACATGGCGCAGCACCTCGGCCGGGCTCCACCGCACCGACAACACCGGCGCGTCGATTTCCTCCGGATCCTGTTCCTGCTCGCCCTCGGCGAGTGGCACGTCGAGCGCGAGGATCACGTGTTCGACCGAGACCGGTCGCTCGTCGGCCTCGGGTGCGATGCCGAGCCAGAACCCGTTGAACGCGCGGTCGTAGGTGTCGATGTCTTCGGGGCGCTTTACGAACGTCGCCCGCCCCGCCCAATAGACGCGGTCGCGCCGGTCGATCCCGACGTAGCCGAGCGCGCGGGCGAACTGCATCGTCGCGCCGATCGGCACGTCGATACCCGCGCCGCGCAACACGCGTGCGAACGCGACCGCGGCCCGGTCCTCGTCCACGACGGGGTCAGGGAAGACCTCCTCAGGCACTGCGCGCCACCGCCGCGCGCACGAGGTCGGCGAGGCCATGCCCGCGCACGCGTTCCTGGTCTTCGCGGTACTTCAGGATCGTGCCGAGAGTGACGTCGACGAGGTGCTCGTCGAGGCGTCCGGTCCCGAGTGTGGCGAGGGCTTGGGCCCAGTCGATCGTCTCGGCAACGCCGGGTGGCTTGTACAACTCCATGCTGCGCAGCGTCTCCACCGCGGCGGCGACATCGCGTGCGAGCACGTCCGGGACCTCAGGTGCGCGCATGCGCAGGATCGCGAGTTCGCGCTCGAAGTCGGGGTGCGCGATCCAATGATAAAGACAGCGCCGCTTCAGCGCGTCGTGGACGTCGCGGGTGCGGTTCGACGTGAGCACTGCGATCGGCGGCACCTTCGCGCGCACGACGCCGAGCTCCGGCACCGAGATCGACCAGTCGGAGAGGATCTCGAGCAGGAACGCCTCGAACTCGTCGTCGGCCCGGTCGACCTCGTCGACGAGGAGCACGGGCGGCACCGCCTGGGCGTGCGAGAGCGCGCGCAGCAACGGGCGCTTCACCAGGAAGCGTTCCGAGTACAGCTCGTCCTCGACGACTTCGGCCCCGCTCGCCTCGACGGCCCGCAGGTGCAACAGCTGGCGGGAGTAGTCCCACTCGTACACGGCCTGCGTCGCGTCGATGCCCTCGTAGCACTGGAGCCGCAGCAGTTCGCCGCCGGTGGCGCGCGCCAGCACCTTGGCGACCTCGGTCTTGCCG
>JBEVDP010000020.1:0-4880 GCA_040513235.1 Acidimicrobiia bacterium
TGGCGGCTCGACGACCGGCGCGGCGGGACCGAAGCCGCCATGGAATCCGCGGTTGAAGCGATCCCGGAGCGCCGGGCGGAGCCCGTCGGCGAGATTCCCGTCGAAGTTCCGGTCGCGTCTCCCGTCGCGATACCTGTTGCGGTTGGGTCACCAGAGGCCGAAGACGTCGAGGATCCGATTCCTGCACTCCGGATCCTGCTCGACGCCCGCACCCCGCTGCTCGCGCGCGCGTTCGAGAGCGCCGGCACGGTTTGACGCGAGCGCTCTAGGTGCGCGCGTCCAGGCGATCCCGGTACGCGATCGGGAGCAGCTCCACGAGCTGACCGTCGGGGTCGCGCACGAACACACCAAGTCCGACGTTCGTCGCCGCGATGACCTCACCGCCGTAGTCGGGTATCCGTGCGAGGACGCCGTCGAAGTCTTCGACGCTCAATGAGATGTGGGTCAGACCGGGCTCGTCGACTGCACGCGGCCGGAACGCGACGCGATGCTCCGGCGCGCCGAAGTGAATCAGCTCCAGGACGAGACCGTCGCGGGTCAGGTACGACGCGGTCATACCGAGCGGCGGTTCGAGACCGAGCAGCGGGGCCGAGAGCTTGTCGGACGGGCTGAGCTCACGCTCGAGCGTGAAGCCGAACAGGTCGATGTAGAACCGCTTGGCTCGTTCGAGGTCGGCAACGCACTGCCCGAGATGGTTGAACGCGATCCGGCCGCTCACGACGCGCAGCCTGGCACGGTGACCTACTCCTCGGCCAAGCGCTCGCAGCGAAGGTGACGGTCGTCGCTCGTGAGGCAGCGACCGGTTTCGAGATCGAATTGCCAGTGGTGCAAGGAGCAGGTGAGCACGCCGTCGGTGATCTCGCCGAAGCGCGTCAGGTCGGCCTGGCGATGCGGGCACCATCGTTCGATGCGGTACCCGTCGCGTTCGAAGAACTCGTCGGGGCGGCGCGCCCGGCGGTAGCTGCGCTCGACGAACGCGATCCGTTCCAGCGACAGTGCCTTGAAGAAGGTCATCACGTATTCGTTGAACGGACCGGATCGTTCGGCTCGGAAGCGACACGAGAGAAAGAACGAGTTGACCCAGTCCTCGACGTGGCGTTCCACGAGCGCTTCGATCAGGCGCCGATCGGTATCGACCTTGTAGACGAAGGGTTCCCCCGTCCACGGGCGCACGACGCTGTCGACGAAGTCGATACAGATCGCTTCGTCGCCAACGTCGATCACGACGTTGCCCGCGATGCCTGCAGACGTGATCGGTGCCCGTTCGAGAAGTGGTTCGAACCAGGCCGCGAGCTCACCGACGAGATCGCGGCGACCGGCTGACCACGACGCGCGCTCGCTCGCGATCCAATCGGTCCAATCGCGCTGGTAGCCGGCGAGGTAGGCCGCCTTGTCGGCGAACGGGCGCGTGTCGGCGCCGGCATCCGGCGGGGTGACAGTGCAGCCGGCTTCGTCGATCTCGATCACGGACCCGGGAACGATCATGTGCGCGTTGTCGATCCCGGCGATGCGCAGCTCGTCGAGGAACACCGTCTGGTCCGGAAAGATGTTGTGGGGATCGTCCTCGAGGTCGTTCAGCGCGAACAACTCGTCGTCCAAGAAACACGGCGGCCCGGCGCACGGGAACACGTGCGCGGCCTTCACCCAATCGATGTACTGGCGGGCGCGTGCCATCTGGTTCACGCGCTTCTCGCGTGCGAGGCGCGCTTTCTCTTCGGGCGGGAACTTGTACGCGATCGGATACCAGATCGCACCGGAGAACTGCAGGAATTGCGCGTCGTACGGGCCGAGCGCCTGCAGTGTGGCGGGATCGCCCGGCCGGGCGTCGTTCTGGTTCAGCATCCGGGTCGTGCCGTCGGAGAGCACGAGCGCGGAGTCACCGAGCGGGCCATCAGCGGGTGCGGTCATCGCGAGGATCGCGATCTCGAGCCCGTCGATCTCGATCGGTTCGTGGTCGCGCGTCGCGACGAAGTACCGGAACCCGAGGGCGCGCAGCTCGCGCTCCAGCATCGGGACCGGGAAGTCGGGAAGAAGTACCCGTGCGTCCTTGCCGACGTGCCGCGCGAGAAACTCGGGATCGAAGTGATCGCGGTGCAGGTGCGACACGTACAGGAAGTCGGGGTTGGCGAAGCGCTCCGGATCGAGGTCGTCGTTGCGGGGGAACGGGAACCACGACGCGAAATACGCGGGCGAGAACCACGGGTCACACAAGACCGAGCCGTGCCGGGTCTCGACGAAGAGGCCGACATGGCCGAGGAACGTGATCCGCATCCGTTGCATTCTCGCAAGCCCGGGCCGCCGGCCCGTAGCCATCGGCACGATGCCGGAGAAATTCCCGTCCACTCCGGGCTCGGGGATCGGATTGCGCTCGTGACTGATCGGACCAAGGTCCGCATGCATTTTCCCGTCATGGAGGCGGCCAGGATGGCCGCCTCCATGACGAGATCCCCCGTACCGCCGGCCCCTCCGGTCCCGGCATTGACCCAGCCCAGCCCCGCCGGGCTGGAGTCCGGCGGTACGGGCGAGCCCAACTCCGATCAGTCATCGAGCCAGGCCGCGAGCGGACGCGCTGTCAGACGGGGATGCGGGAACAAGCAACGCCGCACTCTTGCCTCCCGTCGGGCGGGCGGGCGCGCGCTCGCGGCCGCAGGACCCGTCCACACCCCGCGTCCGCGGTATCGACCGCGTTGAGCAATGGGTGTCGTGACGGTCAATCGCACCAGGTCGGCTGCGCGCCGGATCCCGCGGTCCAGACACCCGAGAGCAGGGGTTCGGTGCGCACGTACACTTCGGAACCCCGTTTGCGCCTCGTCCCGGCTGGAGGGCCCGCCGAGAGTGACCGCTCAGGCTCGAGACCGCGCCATCGCCGATCGGCTCGCCGCCGGGGACGAGTCGGCGCTGCGCGAGGTGTACCACGTCTACGCGGGCGCCGTCCTCGGACTTGCGCTCCGCGTCACCACGAACCGCGCGATCGCCGAGGACGTGACACAGGACGTGTTCGTGCGGGTGTGGGAGCAGCCTGAGCAGTACGACCCGGCGCGGGGACCGTTACGCGCCTATCTCCTCGCCATGACACACAGCCGCGCAGTCGAAAGGGTGCGCTCGGAGGACGCGCGGCGCCGCCGCCAGGAAACCGCGCAGCGCGAGGCCACCAGCGCACCCGTATCGGTCGACCCGCAACAAGCCGTCATCGGACATGATGTTGGGGTAGCGGTGCGCGACGCGCTCGCCGCGCTCCCCGATTCGCAGCGGATTCCGATCGAGATGGCCTATTTCGATGGCTTGTCGTACCGTCAGGTTGCCAGCGAGCTCGACGAGCCAGAAGGCACGGTGAAATACCGCATCCGCATCGGGATGCAGAAGCTCCGCGCGGCGCTTCGCGCGGTCGAGGTCTCACCATGACCGCCCCGCTCGACGACGCCGAAGACCGAGCCATCGCTCGCGCCCTCGACGCCGACGACGCCGCGTCGCTCGTGACCGGCGTGGGCTCGGCCGACGGCGACATGAGTGCGACCGACGAGTACCGAGAGGCACTCTCGTATCTCCCCTTCGCAGAGGTCGAGCCTGCGCCCGAACTCGAGGATCGAGTACTCGCGGCCGCACTCGCGCGCCGACCGGCCGCCGTCCCCGCACTCGAACGCGTCGCGCGCCGCCGTTCAAGAGCGCGGCGGGTCACACTGGCCGGCACGGCAGTCGCGGGCGCGGCGGTGATTTCGCTCCTGGTCGGCACGGCCGACCGACCCGAGCGCGCGCTTCGGGGTCGAATCGAAGAGATCGCCGACAGCGTGACCAGTATCGTCGAAGAGCCGGGCACAAGGACTGCAACGCTGACGGCAGCCGATAGGGAGAGCGTCGGAACCGCCGTCCTCACGACCGACGGCGACGGCGTGCTGTACGACCTCGCGTTGCCGACACCCGCGTCCAGCCAAGTGCTTTGGGTATGGCTCGTCACCCCGGGCGAACACGTGCGACTCGGCCCGGTCGCCGATCCCGATACCCGGTCGATCGGGTTCACCGTGACCGGCGACACCGATGCCGTGAAAGGCATCGCAGTCTCGGCCGAGCCGGCGGGGATAACACCGTCGGCTCCCGGGCAAGTTGTGGCCGCCGGCCCCTTCTAGGCCCGGCGGGGGCCCTACTGGGCCCGGCTGCCCCGCAGCTTGTCGGCGAGCGCCGACCGCGCGACGCCATGGATGATCAATGCGATCAGCAACAGCGCGAGCCACGGCCCGAAGCGGGCTGCGGCCGCCCCGAGGGTTGACCACGCGCCCGTGGCGCGGGCGGGAAGCAAGGAGCCGGCGAGAGCACGGACGGCGTACTCCTCGGTCGCACTCACAGGCGGGCCAACCGCGCCCTGTACGAGCGTCACCGAGCGATCGGCGGACGGCGCGGGGGTGGCCTGCTCGGCCGAGCCCACGGACGTCTGGGGGGCAACGCTCGCGACCTCGAGATAGTCAATGACCTGGGTGGCTCCTGCGTCGCCGACTGCTGCGGTGCTTGCGCCGGCGGCCGAAGTCTCCTCTGGCGCGATCGGGGCGGGGCGGGTGGGCGCGGCGGGCTCGCGCCGGGCGGCGAGAGACGTCGCCGCCATGTCGGTCTCTGGTTCGATGCTTTCGAGCGTGTCAGCGACGGCCCGGATCGGTTCGGGATCGGGCGCGGGTGGCTCCGGCGCCGGCGGCTCGGGCGCAGGCGGCTCCAGCGGCGGCGGCTCGGGCGCAGGCGCAGTCGGCTCCGGCGCAGTCGGCTCCGGCGCAGTCGGCTTCGGCCCAGTCGCCTTCGGCCCAGTCGCCTACGGCCCAGTCGGCTCCGCCGCAGTCGGCTCCGGCGCAGACGACTCCGGCGCAGTCGACTCCGGCGCAGTCGACTCCCGCGCACACGGC
>JBEVDP010000021.1:0-3985 GCA_040513235.1 Acidimicrobiia bacterium
CGGGCGGCCCGAACGACGAGAGGGATGTGGCACAGGCCGAGGCCTCACAGGGGCTGCTCACGATCTACGACCGCGCGCTCCCGCAGGTCTATGGCTACCTCCTCGACCGCTGCGGCGATGTCGCCACTGCTGAGGACCTCACTTCCGAGACGTTCTTGGCGGCGGTGGCGGCGCCGCGGCCGAGCGACGTCTCGGTGCCGTGGCTGATCGGTGTCGCCCGGCACAAACTCGTCGACCACTGGCGTCGCCGCAGTCGCGACGAACGACTCCTCACCGAAGTCGCGGCCGAGACCGACAACTTCGACGACGACTTCGAGCTGCACGCCGACCGGCTACGAACTGCGGCCGTCCTCGAGCAACTCGGCGGGCATCACCGCGCCGCGCTGACCTTGCGCTATGTCGACGGCCTCCCCGTTGCCGAGGTAGCCGACCTTCTCGGCCGCACCCTGCATGCCACCGAAGCACTCCTCGTACGAGCTCGCGCCGCGTTCCGGAAGGCATACGAGAGCGGAGACGACGATGCCTGACGTTCGCGATCCCTTCGACGACCTCCGCCGTCCGGTGGTGCCGCTCGCACCCCGCCCCGAATTCGCTGCGTCCCTGCGACGCCGTCTGCAAGAGGAGATTGAAATGACGGGTACGACGACGTCTCGACAAGTGCACGGCGATCTCGCGATGGTGCACCTCCGGGTTGGCGACGCGGATCGCGCGATCGCGTTCTTCGGCGCGCTGTTCGGCTGGGAAGCCGAGCGCGTGTTGTTCGACGAGCACGTCAGTCACTACACGATCAACACCGCGATGACGATCCGGCTGCTCGACGATCCGGACGCGCCGCCGATCGTGCCGAATTACGCGGTCGCGGATGTTCCCGCCGCCATCGCCGCGGTCGACGCGGCCGGCGGGCGCGTCACCGAAGCCGAACCCGCGCCCGACGGCGGCGGATGGGCGCGCGGTGTCGACGACCAGGGTCTCCCGTGGCTCGCGTACCGACCCGGCCGCCGCTACGAGCACGCTGCGCCGACGCACGGGGCGACCGGTGAGGTCGGGTTGGTGTTCATCCGGGCCGATGTCGCAACGGCGGAGTCGTTCTACGGCGCGGTGCTCGGCTGGGACTTCACGCGCGCGCATCCCGGCAGTTTCTACTTCGACACGGTCGAACGCGTCGGCGTCTTCGACGAGGCCGCCGCGTTCGGGACCGCGGTCGAACCGTCCGCAACGCTGTACGTCAGTGTCGACGCGTTGGCGCCGGTCCTGGCGCGCGTCGAGGAACTCGGTGGCACTGCAGGTGAGCCCGCACAAGACATGGGCCCGTACTTCAGCGCGGTGTGCACCGACGACCAGGGCACGACCTTCGGCGTCATGTCGGCAGTGCTCGAGTAGCAGTCGCCGTATCTACCGCGCCGTGTCGCTGGGCGCGATACGCGGACCGGCGCTCGCGTCAGACGTTGCGGGGCAGGCGCACGCGCATGACGGTCCCGTTGGCCGAAGACTCGATCGCGATCTGGCCGTGGTGTCCGGAAATGATGCGGCGCGAGATGTCGAGTCCCAGGCCCGAGCCCTTGCCGACTTCCTTCGTCGTGAAGAACGCTTCGAAGGCGCGCGCTTGGACGTCGGGCGGCATGCCCGGCCCCGTGTCGCCGATCTCGACCACGAGATCGTCGCCGTCCACGCTCGTCGAGATGCGCAGCGTCCCGTTCCCGTCCATCGCGTCGACGGCATTGTCGATCAGGTTCGTCCACACCTGATTGAGTTCGCCGGGATTCGCTTCGATGCTCGGGACATCGACGCCGTAGTCGCGTTCGATGGCGATGCCGTCCCGCAGCTTGTGGCGCAGCATCACGAGCGTGCTCTCGATCCCTTCGGTGACGTCGATCACCTGCTGCGATGCGCGGTCGAGCTGCGAATACGACTTGACCGCGTCGACGAGTGTCGAGATGCGACCGGTCGCTTCTTTGACCTCGCCGACAAGCGCGCCGGTGGTGAGCGTTCCCGCGACCCACTCGAGCCCGGGCTCGAGCGTGGTCGCGTCGAGCACGGCCGCGGCGCGCTCGCACCAGTCGATGTCGACGCCGGCGGCGGCGAGTGCGGGGCCGATGCGCCACGCGTTGACCACGTCGCGGTCTTCGAGCCATCCGATCAGCGACTCTTCGCGGTCGGCCATCGCGAGGGGATCGAGATCGCTCGGCAGCGACTCGATCTCGCGCCGGAGATCGTCGACGGCGACGAACTGTTCGGGTGAGAGCGATCGCTCGCCGAGCTGCCGGAGCGCAGTCCGCAGCGTTTCGGTGGCGTCGCTCAGCGCGGAGACCGCGCGTGACGCGGCGGCGGCCGGGTTGTTGATCTCGTGCGCCAACCCCGCGGCAAGTTGGCCGAGCGCGATAAGTGCTTCGCGCTGACGCGAGAGCGAGTCCATGGTGCGGACCGTCTGGAAGAACCCTTCGATCAAGTGCACGCTGAAGGGGAACCACGCCCGCGTGAGCCTCCCCAACGCTTCCGACGGGACGCGAAACATCGTGCCCGCACTCGCACCCTGGGCGGTGGCGAGATAACTACTTTCGTCGTTCCATGCTCGGAACCCGCCGGCCCACACCCCCGGACGCTCCATCGTCATCATCACGACGGCTTCCTCACGACCCGCACGGCGGGCGAGGTCGACGCGCCCGTCGATCAACACCCACCAGTCGTCGGCGCTGTCGCCCTCACGGAAGAGCACCTGCCCTTCCTCGAAGGAAACCGCTTCGCCGGCCGCGAGCAACTCGCCCAGCTGCTCGTCGCTCACGCCGTCGAACAGGAACAACCCGCGCAGGTCCGCGATGTCCATCAGATCGTCGCGAGGTAGCGGTGGACGAGATAAACCGACATCGCGCCCTCCCCGACCGCGCTCGCGACCCGTTTCATGGAGTCGAGGCGCACGTCGCCCGCCGCGAACACGCCGGGCACGCTGGTCTCGAGGGCGAAGGGAATGCGTTGAAGCGGCCAGCGCGGATGCTCGTCACGCGCCAGAAGGTCGGTGCCGGTGACCACGAAGCCCTTGCTGTCGCGCGCGACACCGTCACCGAGCCAATCGGTTCGCGGCGAAGCGCCGATGTACACGAACAGCGAGTTCGTCGTCAGGTCTTCCTTCGTGTCCGCGCCGCGATCGACAACGGTGATCTGCTCGAGGTGACCGTCGCCCCGTCCGGAGACCACCTCGGTGTTCAGCCGGACGTCGATGTTCGCCGCGCCGGAGATGCGCTCCACGAGATACTTCGACATCCCCTGTTCCAGTGAGTCAGAACGGACCAGAAGCGTGACGCTCCGGGCGAACGACGCGAGGTTGAGAGCCGCTTGCCCGGCCGAGTTGGCCGCGCCGACGACGTACACCTCCTCGTCCTGACAGAGGCGCGCTTCGCTCGCGCCGGCGCCGTAGTAGACGCCGCGCCCCGTGTGATCGTCGATCCCCGGGGCGTCGAGCAGCCGGTACGACACGCCGGTCGCGGCGAGCACGGTGCGGGTCTCGATCTCGACGTCGCCCGCGAGATGCACAGCATGGATCGGCCCGCGCGACTCGAAGCGCACGACGTCGCGCGCCAGCACCATCTCCGCGCCGAAGCGCCGGGCTTGCGCCACGGCCCGATGCGTGAGGTCGGCGCCAGAGAGGCCCTTCGGAAACCCGAGGTAGTTCTCGATCGAGGCGCTCTGGCCGGCTTGGCCGCCGGGTGCTTCGCGCTCGATGACGACGGTCAGCAGTCCTTCCGATGCGCCATATACCGCCGCCGCAAGACCGGCGGGCCCGCCGCCCACGATGCAGAGGTCGTACAACGGTTGCTCGGCGCGCGTCCGCAGGCCGAGCGCATCGGCGAGGTCGAGCGTCGACGGCGCGCGCAACGGCTGCTCGTCGGGGATGAGCACGAGTGGGAGATCCGCGGTATTCGCTTCGGCCGCGTCGTGCAGCCGGATTGCTTCGTCGTCGCGTTCCAGGTCGAGCCATTGGTACGGCACGTGG
>JBEVDP010000022.1:0-3593 GCA_040513235.1 Acidimicrobiia bacterium
CGGCCGGGCGCGCGTCGTCGAACACTTTCTCGGAGACCGGCACCTCGAGCGGTGGGCCCAGCTGTTCTTGGGCCTGGGCGAGCGCTGAGATCGAGTGCTCAGCTGGCGCTGAGTTCGACGCGCTCGAGCGGCGGGGTATCGGTCAGTTGATGAACCGCGCGCCAGATCGACTGCAGTCATGCGTTCCGCGCGATGACGGTTTGTCTGCTCGACTCGAGCCGGGAGGACGTCGACAACAGCGGTCGTATCGACTGACGCGGGTCTATGGGGTCGAGGCTGGGACCGGCTCGGGCCGTTTGGCGTTCTTGCCTTCGTTGTCGAAGAGGGCATGCGCTGCGCCGAGGAACGCGACTCCGGCGAAGATCATGAAGAGCCCGACGGCGATGGCGAACAGTCCGAAGCCTTGGACGAAGTCCGCGACCTTGAACCCCATGAACGAGCTGTAGAGGCTCGTCTGCAGCGCGGCGGCTTGAAACGCGGTGTTGCGCGCAGGGTTCGGGAGCGGCTGACCGTTCGGGCCGACAGCGGCCTCCTCCGGGTCGTTGGTCCCCGCCGGATCGCCGTCCTCGGTCGCATAGCGGCCCATCTCCGAGTAGGTCAGCCCGCCGCTGGCTTCGAGCGAATGGGCGTTGATGATGTTCGCCATCTGCTCGGCCTCGTCCGGGGTGTCGACGACCGCGCCGGGCTCGGCACCTTCGACGATGTCGGCGGCGTCTTCGGTCAGGGTGATGTTCTGGTCCTGGAGCTTGTCCTCGACGTCGCTCTTGGCGCTGGCACCTTCGGCGATCGCGAAGATCCCGGCACCGATGGTGATCACGCCGAGCAGGATGGCGACGTACGGCAGGGCGATGCGGAGCTTTTGCACGGGGGTCCTCCGGTCTGGGGTTGTGAGACCCTGGCCACGTCCTTCGAAAATGGGCGGACCGCTGCGCAGCGAGCCTAGGACGACGACATGGGGCGTGCCGGGGCAGCGTGTCGCACAGATCGCCCATCACGGAGCGCCCGCGCAGAGGAACTAGCGGTAGCTGATCCCGCCAGCTTGTGCCGTCAGTACGTCGCGGAACTCCGGATGCGCGACCCCGATGAGCGCGGTGTCACGCTCGGAGATGGAAGCGGCTGGTGCCGCTACGACATGCGGAACACGACGCGGGCGGGCACTCGTCCATTGAGCACGTCGTCGAAGGCCCCGTTCACGTCGTCGAGCTTGCGCTCCTCCCACACGACGCGCGTGCGGCCCGCGGTGTGGAGCTCGAAGACCTCCGCCAGATCTCGTCGGGTGCCCACGATCGAACCGACGACCGTGATCCCGTTGAGCACAGTCTGGAAGATGGGCAGCTCGATCGCGTTCTGCGCGGGCAGGCCCACGAGCACGAGGCGTCCACCGCGCTTCAGGCTGCGGTAGGCCTGTTCGACCGCGGTCGGGGTCGCCGCGGTCACGATCGCGGCGTCGACGCCGCCGAGCGCGGTGAGCATCTCGCCCGGGTCATCCTCGCTCGCGTTCACGAGTATGTCGGCCCCGAGGTCTCCGGCGATGTCGAGCTTGCTCTCGGCGACGTCCACGGCCGCGACGCGCGCGCCACTGATGAGCGCGTACTGCACAGCCATGTGACCGAGACCGCCGATCCCGAACACTGCGACCAGATCCGAGGGACGGGCCCCGGAGACCTTTACGGCCTTGTACGTCGTGACCCCGGCACACGTGAGCGGAGCAGCGTCGAACGGATCGATCCCGGCGGGCACGGGCACGACGTAGCGCGCCGACGCCACGGCATATTCGGCATAGGAACCGTCGATCGTGTAGCCGGTGTTGCGCTGCGCCAGGCACAGTGTCTCCCAGCCGCCGACGCAGTACTCGCACACACCACAGGCCCACCCGAGCCACGGGATCGCGACCCGTGTCCCGATGGACACCTCCGTGACATTCGGTCCCAGCTTCTCGACGATGCCGACTCCTTCGTGGCCCGGCACGAACGGAGGATCGGGCTTCACGGGCCAGTCGCCGCGTGCGGCGTGTATGTCGGTGTGGCAGAGGCCACTCGCTTCGATGCGCACGAGCACCTCGCCGGCACCCGGTTCGGGAACCGGACGTTCCTCCACCACCAACGGGCGACCGAGCTCACGTACAACCGCGGCGCGCATGACGACCTCCTCGGGAACTGGATTCGAACACCACGTCGATGCCGCGCGCGTGACTGTCGAGCTCGCGCACTGCGGCCACGATCCGCACACTCGCCATCGCCTTGGCCTCGCGGGGAAGGTCGATCGGCGCGCGTACGTGCACGTCCAGCCGGCCACCACGGCGATAGACCGCAGTCAGCACCGAGGCGCGTTCGAACCCGCGAGCATCCAGAACATCTCGCACTGCGAGCGCGGCGACGCGTGTGTGCGGTGCGAGGAGCCTCTGCGCAGCCCGTTCGCACGCGGGCACGACGTCGAAGGGCTCGGACTGGATCTCGGTTGCCCATTCCGCGAAGGGATTGAGGGCGGTGCCGCCAGCGACGACCAGCGGGACATGGCGCTGCAACGCGCACGAGACGCCCACCTCGCCCGGTGCCGGTCGCGAACTGGGGTGCCGACGGACGTCGAGGACGACGTCGATCGGCTGCGCGGCGTCGAGCGGGCACTCGCCGTTGCCGAGTGCGGCGCAAGGAAATGTCGGCGCCAAGGGTTCCGTACAACGAGCGACGACGTGTCCGGCCTGCTCGAGCTCTTCGACCGCTCGGTCGGCCGCGCGCCGCTCCGACTCCACAACCAGAACATGCATCGGTGCGATCATGCCCAGAGCGTGTGCGCTCCGGTCGGTGGGCAATAGGGCCGAAGGTCCCACGCGGAGGGCCGGTTCGGCCCTGATCACCGCTCGTGGATTCGGATTGGCTGGTCACTATGCCTTTGTTCCGACGTGAAGATCGAGAAGCAGTGGGTGCCGGCGCGTTTGCGCTGGCCATCGTGGCGGTCGCCATCGCGTTCGGCGTCCTGCTCATCGTCGCGTTCGACGACGACGAGGGCGACGCCGCAGCCGCGCCGGCAGGAAGCGCGACGGTTTCGCTGAGCGAGTTCGCGCTCACGCCCGACTCGGTCACGGTTCCGGTGGGCGGGAAGCTGACCGTCACCAATACGGGAACCGCGATGCACAACCTCGGCATCGTGGGAAGCGACCTCGTGACGCCCGACCTCGCCGCGGGTGCGTCCGCCGAGCTCGACGTGTCGGAGCTCGAAGCCGGGTTGTACACGATGTACTGCGAGATTCCCGGCCACAAAGAGGCCGGCATGACCGGTGACCTCCACATCGGTGAGGGCGACCACGGCGCCCACGGCGTGAACGCCGAACGGCTCCTGGAAGAGAACGACGCCAGCGATGCCGCCATGAAAGCGCCCGTCGACGCGTACGTCGCGCAGCTCACCGAAGGCGCGAACACCGAAGGCGTCGGCAACACGCCCCTCGAGCCCAATGTGCTGCCCGACGGCACCAAGGAGTTCGAACTGACGGCGGAGATCATCGACTGGCAGGTCGACCCGGAGACGACCGTCGCCGCGTGGGCGTACAACGGCCAGGTGCCGGGTCCTTGGATCCGTGTCGAGCCCGGCGACCGCGT
>JBEVDP010000023.1:0-4727 GCA_040513235.1 Acidimicrobiia bacterium
GCCGCGCCGCTCACGTGTGCAGGCCTCACGACCTATAAGGCCGTGAAGGTCTCGGGGGCACGCCCGTCCGATCTGGTCGCCGTTTTCGGCATCGGGGGTCTCGGGCACATGGCGGTGCAGTACGCGCTGATCAGCGGGGCTCGGGTTGCGGCGGTTGACGTGTCCGACGTGAAGCTCGACATCGCCGGCGAGCTCGGCGCGGAGATCTGCGTCAACGCCCACAACAGCGATCCCGCCTCGGTCATCGGAGAGCACGGTGGTGCAGACGCTGCGATCGTCACTGCCGCGACGCCACTCGCCATCGAGCAGGCGTACCGCAGCCTGAAGCGCGGAGGTCGTCTTGTTCTCGTCGGCCTCCCGGCGTTCAACCGGATCGAGCTGCCGATCTTCGAGACCGTGCTCAACGGCATCACCGTCGTCGGTTCGATCGTGGGGACACGTCGCGACCTGGCGGAGGTTTTCGAGCTCCACGCCGCCGGCCGCACTCGTGTGGTGTGGGAGGAGCGCAAGCTCGAGGACGTCAACGAGGCGTTCGACGATGTGCTCTACGGCAGGGTTCCCGCCCGCGTCGTGTTCCGCATGTCATAACGGGGCAACGCCCACCCCGCGGCGACGCGCGAAGCTCTGATGATGAGACCGTCTGCTGCGGGGCCGCCGGAAGCGGTGCTCGACTGGATCACCGACGGCGCCGATCTGATCGTCCCGCTCGCGAACGGCGAGCCGGTGTCGGTGCTCGACGCCATCGAGGCGAATGCCGAGAGCTTTCGCGGGGTGCGGGTCCACCAGATGCACGCGCTGCACGACCGGCCGTACATCCACGGCACCATGCGCGAGCACCTGCTCCACGTCTCGTACTTCTTGTCGCCGGTGACTCGGCGCGCGTTCCACGAGCGCGGATGCGAGCTCGTCCCGAACAACTTCAGCGAGGTGCCGCGCCTGCTCCGGCATACGACGAAGTGCTCGATGGTGCTCACTGCCGCGGCACCGATGGACCGGCACGGCTACTTCTCGCTCGGGACGAACTGCGACTACGTCGCGCCGTTCATCGGAAACGCGCCCTTCTTCCTCGAAGTCAACGCGCGCATGCCGCGTACGTTCGGTGGAAACCAGGTGCACGTCAGCCAAGTCGCGGGCTGGACCGAAGTCGACCGTGCCCTCGTCGCAGTCCCGCCGCCGGAACCGACCGAGGTCGATCGGACGATCGCGACGTACGTCGCCGAGCGCATCCCGAACGGCGCGACGATCCAGGCCGGTATCGGAGCGATCCCGAACGCGTTGCTCGCGGCGTTGGGCCAACACCGCGATCTCGGCGTGCACACCGAGCTTTTCTCCGACGGATTGCTTGATCTCGTCGAAGCCGGCGTGGTGAACGGGTGCCGCAAGAAGCTTTCACCCGGGCGGTCGGTGACGACCTTCGCATTCGGCACCAAGACGCTCTACGACTTCCTCCACGAGAACAGCGCGGTGGAGTTCCTGCCCGTCGACTACGTGAACGACCCGCGTGTCATCGCCGAGGAACCGTGCTTTGTGTCGATCAATGCCACCACGGAGGTCGACCTCGTCGGCCAGTGCGCGTCCGAGACGGTCGGGGGCCGTTACTGGTCGTCGAGTGGGGGTCAGTCCGACTTCGCGCGTGGTGCGATGTACTCGGAGAACGGAATGGCGTTCGTGGTGCTCCCGTCGACCGCGGGCAACGGGTCCATCTCCCGGGTCCGGGCGATGCTCACCCCCGGCTCGATCGTGACGACGCTCAAGAACACCGTCGATCACGTCGTGACCGAGTTCGGCGTGGCGTCAATGCGTGGCCGTTCCATTTCCGAGCGGGCCACTGCCCTCATCGGGATCGCGCATCCAGAGTTCCGCGATGAACTGACGGCACAGGCTCGCGGGCTCAGCTACCTCTAGTTGCTCTGTGCGGGCGACGGTTCCGCGTACATGTCCTCGATGAGGCCGGCGAAGTGCTCGTTCACGGTTGCGCGCTTCACTTTGAGCGTGGGCGTCAGTTCGCCTTCGGCGATCGTGAGCTCGCGCGGCAAGACGCGCCAGTGGCGGATATGTTCGACCCGCGCGTGCCGAGCATTGACCTCGGCGACGACGTCGGCGACCTGGGCGCGCAGATCGGCATCGCCCGCGAGGGCCTCCAAGCCCGTTCCGTCCTTCCCGTGGTCACGCGCCCATTGTGCGACGCTCTCGCCGTCGAGCGCGAGCAGCGCCGTCAGGTACCGGCGGCCGTCACCGACGACGACGGCCTGGCCGATGAGGGGCGTGGTCTCGAGATCGGTCTCGATGTTCTGTGGGGAGATGTTCTTGCCGTGCGCGGTGATGATCAGGTCCTTCTTCCGGCCCGTGATCCGCAAGTAGCGCCGTTCGTCGAACGTGCCGAGATCACCCGTGTGCAGCCAGCCCTCCTCGTCGATGAGGGCCCGCGTCGCGTCGTCGTCCCGCCAGTACCCGCGACAGACGTTGTCGCCTTTCACGAGGATCTCGCTGTCGTCTGCGATGCGAACCGACACGCCCGGGATCGGCGGGCCGACCGTCCCGATGCGGGCGCCGCCCGGCGGGTTGAGCGAAGTCGCGAGCGCTACCTCGGTCTGGCCGTAACCCTCCGCGACCGCCAGCCCGACGCCGTTGAACCAACGAAGCACATCGGGGTGGATCGGCGCCGCACCCGACACGAGGATGCGCGCCTTGTCGAGGCCGATCTCCTGGCGGAGGCGAGCGCCGATGATCGCGTCGAGCGCGACGTATTCCGCCTTCAGGTGCAGCGGCATGGCGCGCGACTGCTCGAGATCGCGCGCGCGGAGTGCTGCGAGCGCGAGGTAGCGGTGCGCGAGCGAGTGGCGGACGCCGGTTAGCTCCGCGACGTGTTCCTGGATGCCGTCGCGCATCTTCTCCCACAGCCGCGGCACCGCGAAGAAGATCGTCGGCCGGCACTGCGGGAGATCCGCGGCGACCGTCGAGATCGACCGCGCGAACCACGTCTCGCCACCGGACGCGATGAGCCCGAAGTGCGACACGGATCGTTCGGTGATGTGGCTGAGCGGGAGAAACGACAAGAAGCGATCGCTCGGTGTGAGCGGCACGATCTCGGTGACCGACCGCAGCATCGACATGATGTTGCCATGGGTGATCACCGCGCCCTTCGGGGGCCCGGTCGTCCCGCTCGTGTAGACGAGAGTAGCGACGTCGTCGAGCACGACGGCGCGCCGGGCCCTGTCGACGACGTCGGGATCACGTTCGAGGAGTTGCGCGCCGAGTGCGCACAGGTGCGCGAACGACAGGAGTTCGGGATTGTCGAGTGCGACGTCTCCTTCCATCACCACGATGCGCTCGAGGGCCTTCGCCTGCTCTCGATGTTCAAGCACGCGGCCGAGCTGCTCGGAGTTCTCGACGAAGCAACACCGGCTCCCCGAGTGGCGCAGGACGTATGCGACTTGCACCGATGCGCTCGTCGGATAGATCGGGACGCTGATCGCGCCCGTGCTGAGGATGCCGACGTCGGCCGACTGCCATTCGGCGCGGTTCCAGCTGAGGATCGCGACGCGGTCGCCGGGCTCGATGCCCATCGCGATGAGCCCCGCCGCGACCTCGTCCACGATGCGGCCGTACGCACCCCACGTCGTCGAGATCCACGCGTCGCGCTCGCCACGTGTGCGCAACGCGACATGCTCGGCGCGCGATGCGACACGCGCACTGAACAGATCGAGGATCGTCGTCTTGGCGCCCCACTGCGCAGACGCGTTCACAGCTGTCGTTTCGGTCATGACGTCACCTCGGGGTTAGGAGCGCGCCGCGCCGACGAGTTCGGGCGCGGTGACGGCTTCGACGACGGGTTCCGGCGGCCGGCGCCGCCGGGTGAGGACTCCTCCGACGATCAGGCCGAGCCCGAGCAGCCCGGCGCCGGCCGGGATCCAGAACTCGACAAGGTTCATCAAGCGGATCTGGCGCTTGGCCCGAGCGGCACCTCTCGGGCCGAGAGCGTGGCCCGGCGAACAGACGCCAACCGATCGCGACCACGATGAGACCGAACCCGGCGATGGTGGCGAATCGACGGAGTCGCGGAGACATGGTGTCGCCCTTCGAAGTGAGGTCGGGGCCCGGAAGTGGCTCCTTGCTCGACGGTACGCCCCAGTGACCGGGTTCTGACACGGCCGAAGGTCCCTCGTTGCCCCGCGAAGGCCGTGCGGCGAGATGACCTTCGGCCCTTCCGACCGAGACGGGGCCGGGTAGACACTCGAGTCAGGAATCGAGAAGGAGTCTCGGATGGACCACTATCACGACGTGCTCGCCACGCTCCGGGAGCCGACGCGGTCGTTGCGCCGCGTGATCCCGGAAGCATGGGACGGTTTCGTCGCTCTGCACGGCGGCGCAATGGCCGACGGCGAGATCCCGACGCGACTCAAGGAGGCGGCCGCGCTCGCGATGTCGGTGCTCCAGCGTTGTGACGGTTGCATCGCCGCGCATGCGCGAGCGGCCGCCGCCGCGGGCGCGACGCCCGCCGAGGTGGCCGAAATGCTCGCGATCGCCGTCCTGATGGGTGGCGGACCCTCCACGGTCTACGCGCCACGCGCGTGGGAGGCGTACACCGAGTTCGCGCCGCTCGAGCGCGTCGAACTCAGCGCCAGCTGAGCACTCGATCTCAGCGCTCGCCCAGGCCCAAGAACAGCTGGGCCCACCGCTCGAGGTGCCGGTCTCCGAGAAAGTGTTCGACGACGCGCGCCCGGCCG
>JBEVDP010000024.1:0-2887 GCA_040513235.1 Acidimicrobiia bacterium
CCGCTCCTCCACGAAATGGAAGGCCGCGGGGCGATCCTCCGCGCCTGGTCCCCAGACCGCCCGATGGATGGCGCCCTCGCCGCCGCCCTGCCCGTACGCGACGAACGCGGCCGTGTTGCGGTCGTAATAGTTCCGGATGCGCGCGGCGTCGAACTCGGGCATGCGAAAAGAGTGTCAGATGACGGACCGACAGGCGATGAGTCGCACGCAACGCGCGGATCGGCTAAGACGTCACGAGGGCGAGGACCTCACGATGGCGCAGCAGGAATGCGGCCTCGTCCAGCCGTTTGCGCCGCAGCCAGCGAGTGACCTCGTCGTTGCTCTTGCTCGCGTTGCAGGAACGACAGGCCGGCACGATGTTGTCGATCGTGTATCGCCCGCCGCGCGAGAGGGCGAGCACACAGTCTCGCTGAAGCGCCGCATCCGTCGCCCCGCAGTACGCGCAGCCGCCCCATGCCTCACGGATGACGGCCCACTGGGCAGCGGTCAGATCGTTGTCGGCAGCCGCCATACGGCGCTTGCGCTTGCGAGCGGCGCGCACGCGTCTGCTGCCTCCGACTGCCATGGCGCCAGGTTAACGAAGGCCTCGCTGCGCGGGCCGCAGACACGCTCGGCGACCGCGACGACGCGAGAGCCGGTGGTTACGCGTCGATCGCGTCGCGCGACAGCCGGTGCGAGGACTCGACGATGAACTCGCGGCGCGGTGCGACCTCGTTGCCCATCAGCAGCTCGAACACGTGCCCTGCGGCCTCCGCGTCCTCGAGGCGGACGCGACGCAGCAGTCTCCCGCCCCGGTCCATCGTGGTCGAGGCGAGCTGGTCGGCGTCCATCTCGCCGAGTCCCTTGTAGCGCTGCACGGGCTCGTGCCAGCGCCTCCCGGACTTGGTCACCTTGGTGAGCAGAGTGTGGAGCTCGGGCTCGCTGTACGTGTAGATCGTCTCGTTCGGCTTGGTTCCCGGGTTCATGACGATCACGCGGTGCAGCGGAGGCACCGCTGCGAATACGCGTCCGGCCTCGACCAGTGGGCGCATGTAGCGGAAGAAGAGGGTGAGCAGGAGCGTGCGGATGTGGGCCCCGTCGACGTCCGCGTCGCTCATCAGGATCACCTTGCCGTAGCGCGCCGCGTCGAGGTCGAACGAGCGACCGGAGCCGGCGCCGATCACCTGGATGATCGAAGCGCACTCGGCGTTCGAGAGCATGTCGCTGACGGAGGCCTTCTGCACGTTGAGGATCTTGCCGCGGATGGGCAGCAGGGCCTGGAACTCGCTGTTGCGCGCGAGCTTCGCCGTGCCGAGTGCCGAGTCGCCTTCCACGATGAACAGCTCGGAGTGCGCGACATCCGATGAACGGCAGTCGACGAGCTTCGCGGGAAGCGATGAGGACTCCAGCGCGTTCTTGCGCCGCTGGGTCTCCTTGTGCGAGCGCGCCGAGATGCGCGCCTTCATCTCGGCCACGACCTTGTCGAGCAGCAGCGCGGTCTGGTTCTTGTCGTCGCGCTTGGGCGAGGTGAATCGCGCCGTCAGCTCGCGCGTCAGCACGTTGTTGACGATCTGACGCACTGCCGGCGTGCCGAGGATCTCCTTCGTCTGCCCCTCGAACTGCGGCTCGGGCACGCGCACGGTGAGGACGGCCGTCATACCCGCGAGGATGTCGTCCTTTTCGAGCTTGTCGTTGCCGACTTTGAGGCGGCGGGCGTTCTGGTCGACCTGCGCGCGCAGCACCTTCATGAGTCCCTGCTCGAACCCCTGCTGGTGCGTGCCGCCCTTCGGGGTCGCGATGATGTTCACGAACGAGCGCGACACCGTCTCGTACCCGGTCCCCCAGCGCAGGGCGACGTCGACCTGACACTCGCGCTCGACGTCGGTCGGCACCATGGCCCCGGTCGGCTGGAGCACCGGCACGGTCTCGGTGAAAGTGCCCGAACCGGTCAGACGCCAGGTGTCGGTCACGGCGGAATCGGGAGCGAGGAAGTCCACGAACTCGGAGATCCCCCCGTCGTAGCGATAGCTCGTCTCGACCGGCTGGTCGTTGCCCGAAAGGCTCGAAGCACGTTCGTCGCGCACGACGATCTCGAGTCCAGGGACGAGGAACGCCGTCTGGCGTGCGCGCTGCGCGAGCTCGTCGAGATTGAAGGCGGCATCCTTCGTGAAGATCTGCCGGTCCGCCCAGTAGCGGATGCGGGTGCCGGTGACGCCTTTCGCGGCGCGGCCGGTGACACGCAGCTCGGAGTTGGTCTCGAAAGGCGTGAACGTGGATGACGGTGCGCCGTTCGAGAACACCCCGGGCTCGCCACGGTGGAACGACATCGCCCACGTCTTGCCGTTGCGGTCCACCTCGACGTCGAGGCGCTCGGAGAGGGCGTTGACGACGGATGCGCCGACGCCGTGGAGCCCGCCCGAGGCCGCGTACGAGCCGCCGCCGAACTTGCCGCCGGCGTGGAGCTTGGTGAAGACGACTTCGACTCCCGACAGCCCGGTGCGGGGCTCGATGTCGACCGGGATGCCGCGGGCCTGGTCGCGAACCTCGACGCTGCCGTCGACGTGCAGCACGATGACGATGCGCGAGCCGTGGCCGCCGAGAGCCTCGTCGACGGAGTTGTCGATGATCTCCCACAGGCAGTGCATGAGGCCGCGAGAGTCGGTCGAGCCGATGTACATGCCCGGCCGTTTGCGAACCGCCTCGAGTCCCTCGAGCACCTGAAGGTGATGGGCGGAATACTCGGAGGTCACAATCCTCAAGCGTATCCGGGGGCCGCGACGGCGGCGGGGTGACACGCTCCAGGCGGATGCGCGGTACGCGCACAGCGAAATGTCATGGGTTCGCGGCATTCTGGTAACAAACGCGTGGTTGTATTTCTTACCTGCACCGGAGTTCTACAGATACGAGG
>JBEVDP010000025.1:0-5046 GCA_040513235.1 Acidimicrobiia bacterium
TCGGACGGCCGAACTGCACGCGTGCCTTGGCATGCTCGGCGGCAGTGTCGACGCACCACTGCGCGACGCTGATGGCTTCGGCCGCGAAGAGCACGGCCGCGATCTGCTGCACGCGCTCGGTCGTGATCGCGAGTCGGCGGTCGGCGGCGACACGACCCGGCTCGACGCGGACAACGGGGCGCGTGGGGTCGACACTCTGCAGCGGCGTGCGCGTCACCGCGTCGGCATCGAGCGCGTACCACGCGCCCTCCACCTCGCACACGATCACGTCGGCGCGGCCGCCGCCGAGCACCGGTTGTGTTCCGGTGAGCGCGACGGCGCCGGTGCGTTCGCCACTCGCGAGGTGCGCGAGGAGCGCGGCGGGCCCACCAGCGGCGTCGAGCACCGCGGCGGCCACCACGGTCGGGACATACGGACCGGGCGCGGCGGCGCGCCCGAGTTCCTCGATCACGACCGCTTGTTCGACGAGGCCGAACCCGGCGCCGCCGTTGGCTTCGGCTATGTGCAGCCCGAGCCATCCCGGCTCACGCAACGCAGCCCAGAACGGTGGCTTCTCCTCTTGCGCCGCGTCGAGGGCCGCGCGCATCACCGCGGGCGTGATCCGCGTCTCGACGAAGCGCCGGACGGCCTGACGCAGCTCCTCGTGTTCGGTCGTGATGCCGATCGGCACGGCGCGCTCCTCGGGTCCGTTGCGGCCCGCATGCTCGCGCGCGCGGCGTAGTCAGGCGACTTGTTCGCCCGCGATGACGATCGCCTGCGTGGGGCACCCCTGCGCGGCGAGCACGATCTTCTCGTCCGGCTGCGCGGTGGGATCGATGACGACCGCGATGCCCTCGTCATCGAGGTCGAACACCCCGGGCGCCCAGAACGAGCAGTTGCCGGAGCCCATGCACAGCTCGCGGTCGATCGAAATCTGAAGCGGCATGTTTCTCCACTCAGGGGGCCGTTCGGGCCCCGGCTTCTCCACTCAGGGGGCCGTTCGGGCCCCGGTTCAGGCGTCGCACGATACGTGCGGAGCCGTCCTCGCCTCAATGCCTACATCCTTGCCGAAGCCTGGCGGGCGAGCGCGATTACGGCGTCGGCATGATCGGCGGCCACCACGCGGTCGGCTCCGTTCCCGACCCCGATGTAACCGGGCGAGTAGTTGATGATGACCGTTCTTCCGTCCTGGACGAACTGCACCTCGACATGTTCGGGAGCCGCGGAGCTGGTGCTCACATATGCTCGATCGCCCAGGTCGGCGATCTCGGTCTCCCCGTCGATGACGTCCGCGGCGTAGTACTCCGCGCCGTCGTAGACATTCACCGTGAGGACGTGCACCTGCCCCGTGTCGGTGGTTTCGACGTTTTGCCAGAGGCACGACACGCCGAGACCCGTGGGCGTCTCCTCTTCTCTCTGATCGGCCGCCTCCGCGAACAGGCTCTCGACGTCCTCCTGCGTGACAAGTGCGCAGGGATCGGGGCCGTCGCGGTCTCCACGGTCGGAGTCGTCGTCAAGTTCACCTTCGGCAATCGACTCTTGGATTTCGTCGAGCGTCTCGGCGTCGTCGTCGTCCCCGCACGCCCCGAACGCTGCGACGGCGAGCAGCGCGCTCCCGAGCGCGATGGCGCGGCGAGTCGGCATGCGTTCTGAAGCTACTCGCCGCCGTTCTCAGGAAGCGATCTCGACGAAGCGCGCGTAGCGCTCAGCCGCGGGCTCGACCCACGCGGGATCGGGATCGACGACGCGACTCGTCCGCGCCCACTGCGCGGCGTCGGTCATCGTCGTTTCGAGGCCCGCGGCCATACGCGCCAGGAACGCCGCGCCGAGCGCGCCGCCTTCGGGCACCGCGCATACGTGCACGGGCAGTCCGGTGGTGTCCGCGAGGGCTTCCACCCAACCGGAGACCCGGGTCCCACCGCCGGTGGCGACGATGCGGCGCGCGGCCACGGGTGACGCGTCGATCGTGCGCCGACCGACGAAGCCCGAGGCTTCGAACGCCGCGCGCAGAACCGCGGCCGGCCCGTGTGTCAGATCGAGGTCGACGAGCTGGGCTCGACGGTCGGGATCGTTGAGCGGCACCCGCTCACCGCGCGGGTACGGCACCCAGACAGGCACGCGGCGCGGATCGGCCGGTGGCCCTGCGCCCGCGGCCGCGTCGCCGCCGAGCAGCCGCGTCACCCAGTCGAGGAACAAGCCGCCGGCGTTGCTCGGTCCGCCCATCATCCAGATGCCGCCGGGCGCGGTGTGTGGGATGCAGTAATACGCGCCACCGTCGATCCGCTCGGGGATCACGGGCCAGACGATCAACGTGGTGCCCAGGATCACGAGCACGTCGCCGACCGCGTCGGCGCCGGCCACGATCTGCTCGCCCATCGCATCTATCGTGCCCGGCTCGAGGACACAGTTGTCGTAGCCGGGCACCGTTGCCGCAGCCTGGCCCGACACCGCAATCTCGCCCAGCTGTTCCACCCGCGCGCCGGCGTCGGTCGCGAGGTCGGCGTCCCAACCGCTCCAGTCGAAGAGCGGGTACGCGGTCGCGGCGACCGTGGTCGACACGACAGCCCGGCCCGTGAGCGCGTGGTTGGCGACCGCCTGGGCCGTCCAGTAGCCGTGTGCGTCGGGTCGTTCACCTGTGTGCCAGCGCAGGAACTGCGCGAGCTCGCCGCTCTCGGCCGGGCTACCCGTCGAGCCCGTATGGCCACGTTCGTCGCCATACAACAGGCCCGGCGCGCACGGCACACCCTCGTCGTCGACGGCGGTGAGCGACGGCACCATCGCCGCGACGCTGATCCCGCGCGGTTCGATCCCGCGCAGGGCGTCGAGTGCGCGGCGAGGGCCGTCGTACCACGCGGTCTTCGCGTCGTGCTCGAAACGCAGCGGGCTCGGCACACGGAACTCGTGCGGGATACGTGCGCGGGCCACGACGTTGCCGTCGGCGTCCGCCGCCACCGCTTTCACCGACGACGTGCCGATGTCGATCCCGACCGTCAGTTCGGTCACGCTTGCTCGCTCTTGGCCCTCGTACATGGGTCGACTCCGGGCTCCGCTCCCGTCCGGTCGCTGCGCCCTGCGTCTCCTCGGGCCGGGCCGCTCGGGCCCCGCTCGCTACTCCGCCGGATACCGGCTCCGTGACGCTCGCTCACGATGAAAGTGCCGCGAGGACTTCGTGGTGCAGGCGGCCGTTCGTGCACACGAAGCTGCCGCCGTCGGCGACCGCGCGGCCATCGGTCGTGCTCCAGCGTCCGCCCGCCTCTTCGACGATCGGCACGAGCGCGGCGACGTCCCACAGCGACACGATCGGATCGATCGCGATGTCGAAGGCACCTTCCGCAACCAGCAGGTGTTGCCAGAAGTCGCCGAGGCCGCGAGTGCGCCAACAACGCCGCGAAAGTGCGAGCATCCGATCGCCGATTGCGTTCCCGTCGAAGCTGGACACCGAGTCCCACGCAAACGAGATCTGTGCGTCCTGCAGAGCCGACACCGACGACACCCGGATGCTGTCGCCGTTGCGGAACGCACCCATCCCGCGTGCCGCCCACCACCGCGTCTGCAGCGCGGGCGCCGACACCACACCGAGCACGAGCTCGCCCGCGTGTTCGAGGCCGACCAGAGTGGCCCAGATCGGCACGCCGCGGACGTAGTTCTTCGTGCCGTCGATCGGGTCGATGATCCAGCGGAACTCGGCACCCGAGACGAGCGTGTCGTCGAACTCTTCGCCGACGACCGAGTGGTCGGTCACCGCGGCCAAACGGTCGCGCACGGCCTGCTCCACCGCCTGATCGGCCTCACTCACCGGTGTCAGGTCGGGCTTGGTGGCTATCTGCAGATCGTCGGCCCGGAAGCGGGACATGGTGATGGTGTCGGCCCGGTCGACGAGTTCGAGGGCAAGCGTCAGATGCGGTTCCAGGTCCACCGCCCGACACTAGACACTTCGCTTGCCGAGTGGACGGGTAGGGTCCGGATCGTGCCGACTGGCGCCGACGCGAGCCCAGAAACTCGTCGTCACGTTGCTCGTCGTGAAGCAGTTCCGGATGGCGCGCTGCACGACGCTTTGCTCGACGACGTCGTCGCCCGAGCGCGGCCCCATGTTGCCACGACCAATCGTGACGCTGCCGACGAGTTCGAGCGGTTCGTGCGCCACTACTACGCGCGCGTCCCCACCGCCGATCTGCAGGAGCGGACGCCCGAGTACCTCGCGGCCGCGGCCGCTTCGCACTGGGAGCTCGGCGCGCGGCGCGCGCCGGGACATGCCCTCGTCCGTGTGCACACGCCTTCGCGGGCGACCGAGGGCTGGGACGCCCCGCACACGATCGTCGAAATCGTCAACGACGATATGTCCTTCCTGGTCGACTCGGTCACGATGGAGCTCGACCGTCATGGGCTCGGCATCCACCTCGCGGTGCACCCGGTCGAGCGCGTGGTGCGGGACGCCGAAGGCCGCCGCACGGGATTCGCCGGCACCGAGATCCCGGCCGGCCACTCGGTCGTACTCGAGTCCTATCTGCTCGTCGAGGTCGATCGCGAGACCAGTGCGCCGGTGTTGGAGATGGTTACCGCCGATCTGGAACGCACTCTCGTCGACGTGCGGGCCGCGACTTCCGACTGGCTGAACATGCTCGACGCGCTGCGGCGCGTGATCGATGCCATCGACGCCCAACCACCGCCCATCGATCCCGAAGACGTCGCTGAAGGGCGCGCGCTGCTCGCGTGGATGGGCGACCAGCACTTCACCTTCCTCGGTTACCGCGAGTACGACCTCGTGCGCGTCGGCGACACCGAGGAACTGTGCCCGGTCGCAGGATCGGCGTTGGGCATCGTGCGCAACTCGCCCGAGCGAACGTCGGCGAGCTTCGCGTCGCTTCCTCCCGAAGTGCGCGCCCGCGCGCACGACCGCACGCTGCTGATCCTCACCAAGGCAAACCGCCGCGCAACCGTGCACCGCCCGACGTATCTCGACTACATCGGTGTGCGGAAATTCGACCCCACGACGGGCGAGGCGGTCGGCGAGCACCGGTTCCTCGGGCTGTTCACGTCGTCGGCGTACAACTCGACGCCGCTCGACGT
>JBEVDP010000026.1:0-2608 GCA_040513235.1 Acidimicrobiia bacterium
GCCGGGCGATGACCCGAAGACAGAGGAGTTCGTCGGCGCCTTCGAAGATCGAGAGCACGCGGGCGTCGACGAAGTAGCGCGACACCGGGAACTCCTCGGCGTAACCCATGCCACCGTGCAGCTGCATCGCTTCGCGGGTCACCCACTCGGCGGCGCGGCACACCGACGCCTTCACCATCGCCGCGTCGAGCGTCCCCTCGCCCGCAGCCATCTTGCGCGCCACGGCGTAGGAGAACTGGCGGCTGGCTTGGACCTGCGCGGCCATGCGGGCGAGCTTCGCCCGCGAGAGCTGGAAGTCGAAGACGGACTGGCCGAACACCATGCGCTCCTGCGCATACGAGAGTCCCGCTTCGAAGGCCGCCTGCATCAGCCCGACGGCGCGCGCCGCGGTCTGCAAACGTCCGTTCTCGAAGCCTGCCATCTGGAGATAGAAGCCGCGGCCGAGTCCGGCATCGCCGCCGATGAGGTTTTCGGCCGGCACGAACCAGTTGTCGAACGCGACCTCGTAGGAGTGCATGCCGCGATATCCGATCGTGTCGATCGCGCGCCCTTCCATCGTCCCGGCGCGGCCGTCGGAGAATGCGAACGCGTGCCCTTCGGCGGGTGGCTTCTCGACGATCATGACCGAGAGCCCGCGGTGAGCCAGTGAGCGATCGGGATCCGTACGCGTGAGCAGCATCAACACGTTGGCGCGGCCCGCGAATGTCGCCCACGTCTTCACGCCGTTCACGATCCATCCGCCGTCGGCCGGCGTGGCCGCCACTTTGACGCCGCCGGCGTCGGATCCGTAGTCGGGCTCGGTGACCATGATGCCGACCATCAGCTCGCCGGACGCGATGCGAGGCAGCCACGTCTGCTTCTGTTCCTCGGTGCCACCCGCGACGAGCGCGCGTGTGAGGATCTCCGGACGGGTGACGAGCGAGCCTCCGATACCGAGTGAGCCGCGTGAGAGCTCCTCGGTCGCGACCACCATGCCCATGTAGTCCTCGACGCCGCCGGTCGCGAACCCGCCATACTCCTCGGGTACCGAGAGCCCGAAGCCCCCGAGCTCGGCCAGCCCCGAGATGATCTCCTCGGGCACGTCGCCGTTGCTCCGGTGCACGTGCTCGGCAACGGGTCGGATCTTGTCCTCGGCAAAGCGGCGGAAGGTCTCGGCTACGAGCTCGAAGTCATCGGACAGATGCGTCGGACCGGTGCCGTGCTTCGCGCACAGCTCACCGACCGACTCCAAGAACTCGGGACCGCGGTACGTCTCCGTGAACGCGAAGGCGGGCGCGAGCACGTCGGCATCGACACCCCACGCGCCGCTGCGGCCGAAGGTACGCGACGCGACGTCGGCAATTGCGTCGGCGACATAGGTGTTGGCGAGCATCGATTCGACCTCGCCGTGCTCGCCGTAGTCGCACATCACGCGCGCGCCCTCGACGGCGGCGGCCGCGTGCGCCAGGTCGTAGGCCACGACCTGGTTGGCGTTGAGCCGCGCATCAGCGAGCTTCTCGCCTTGGGCGAGCTTCCGGACGGCTGTGGTCACCGCCGCGCCGGCGGCATCGACCGCGGCGCGCGCGGCGGTGGCTTGGTTCGGCATGAGCGGGAGGCTACCGAGGCCGTCGCGCGTGGGGCCCCTCGGGCGGGGCCGGGAGCGGGCGTCAGTTGTCGAGCGTCGGCGCTTGCGGCGGTGTGGTCACCGGCACCGTCGTCGCCGGTGACTGTCCTGCGCTCGTGGGCGGTGTCGTCGTCGCGGCTGGGGCCGCGCTGGTCGGCGGTGCGCTCGGCGGAGTCGTGGCGCTCGGCGCGGTCGACGCGGTCGGCTGCTCGCCGCCACCGCCACCGCTGCCGTCGTCGGCGGGCGCGACCGTTGTGGTGCTACGAGGCCGGTTGTTCCCGGTTCCACTCCCGCTGCCACCGTCGCCGTTGGGCCCGCCGCTTCGTACCGAGTAGTCGATGCGATTGTCGGGATCAGCTTGCGCGTTGATGTTGAAGCGGCCGTCAAGGAGCGCGAAGACCGACCGGGCGAGGTACTCCGCACCGACCGGGGTGAAGTGGACGCCGTCGCCGATGCGCACGCGGATCGTGCTGCCGTCTTCGAGTTCGACCGTGTCGGTGTATTCGCCGTTGGCGTCGGCGAACAGGTCGTACGCATCAACGTAGACCACGTTCGGCGCCCGCTTCTCGGCTTCTTCCTTCATTACCCGGTTGAGCTCGATCACGCCCCGGTTCCGGGAATCGGTGCGTATGGGCGGCGCACCGATCCAGAACAGGGTGCGCTGCGGGTTGTCATCGAGGAAGAGGTCCATCATGCGCGCGACCTTCATGCGGTAGTCGGGCTCCCAATCGGGAACTCCGTCTCCGTCGGTGTCCTGCGAGCTGACGATCGTGGCGTCGTTCGCGCCGATCATGAAGATGACGGCTTCCGGGTCCTCGTCCGCCATCGCGTCTTCGGCGTGGCGCGGCCAGTTGCGCACTTGCGTGGCCAGCCCGCTCGAGACCTTGTAGTCGACCTGCGTGTCGACGATGCCGGTGGCGGCCGTCAATTCACCGAGGGCCGGACCGAGTGCTCCGGCGAGCGAGTCACCTCCGACCCACAACTCGAGCGGCTCCTCGTGCGACA
>JBEVDP010000027.1:0-2703 GCA_040513235.1 Acidimicrobiia bacterium
CGTCGTCGCCCGTCGTAGTTCCGTCATGTGAGTTGGGCGCGGGTGTCGCGGACGTGGTGGACCACCTCGTGTTGGGTGTGGACCGCAACCCAATGCAACGATCGCTCGGTGGGCACGGGATAGTTGTAGATCATCGTTCGGTCCCACGCGTCGTCACTTAACCGATCGAGCACGTTCGCGAACATCCGCGCCGCGTCAGAGAGTTGCCGCGCGACGGCCGCCGGATCCTGCCCGGCGTGACCGTCGTGCTCGACGCGCTCGTCTCGTCCCATCGGTGCGGGCGTGGGGCAGTCTTCGCGGCGCGCCTGCAGCACTCGCTCGCGCTGCACCAACAACACGTCGCGAACATGACACGCGTACTCGAGTGCCGACCACGTCTGCGGCGCGCGCCGGGTCCGAACGTCGCCCGCACTGATCAACACAGCGATTTCGGCCGCGCCGGCGATGATCGCGGCACCGGCCGCGCCGGCTTCGTCCGGCCGGTACTCAAAGCCGCACTCCGGACACACATCCACTACGAGACGCGTGCCTTCAACTCGTCTTTCATCACCTTGCCCGTGGAGTTGAGTGGGAACTCGGTGACGATCTCGATCCGGCGCGGCACCTTGTAGTTCGCCATCCTCTCGCGGCACCACGCGACCAACTCGTCGGTGGCGACCTCCTTGCCGGGGCGCAGGATCACGAATGCGCAACCGACTTCGCCCATGCGGTGGTCGGGGATCCCGACGACGGTCACCTGCGACAGCGCGGGATGCTCGAGCATCATGTTCTCGATCTCGGCGGGATACGCGTTGAAGCCACCAACGATGTACATGTCCTTCATGCGGTCGGTGATACGGAGGTAGCTGCGCTCGTCCATCACACCGATGTCGCCGGTGTGCAACCAGCCGGCGGCGTCGATCGCCTCGGCGGTGGCCTCCGGGTTGTTCAGGAAACCCTTCATGATGTTGTAGCCACGCACCACGACCTCGCCGGGTTCGCCGTGCGGCACTTCCTTGCCGTTCTCGTCGACGACCGCGACTTCGACATCGGGGATCGCGCGGCCGCACCGGGTCGCAATCGTTTCCGCGTCATCGTCGTGACGGCACATGGTCGCGATGCCGGTGGCCTCGGTGAGTCCGTAGCCCGTCACCATCGTGTCGAAGCCGAGCTCCTCGCGGATGCGCCGGATCAACTCGACGGGCACCGTCGCCGCGCCGGTGACGCCGAGCCGGAGCGTCGACATGTCGAACTCCGAAACTCGCGGATGGTCCAGGATCGACTGGTAGACGGTCGGCGCACCCGGGAGCATCGTGATCCGCTCGTCGACGACGCGCTGCATGATGGCGTCGACGTCGAACACCGCGTGGGGCACGATCGTCGACCCGCTGAGAATGCTCGCGAGGATGCCGGCCTTCAGTCCGAACGTGTGGAAGAACGGGTTGGCAATGAGATACCGATCGCCGGCTTGCAACCCGACGACGGTCGACCACGCGTCGTAGGCGCGCACGCTTGCCCCGTGCGTGAGCATCGCGCCCTTCGGCCGTCCCGTCGTCCCGGAGGTGAACATGATGTCGGAGAGGTCGTCGCCGGTCAGCGCTCGCTCGCGCGCTGCGATCGCGTCGAGCGTCACGCCATCGCCCGCCGCGAGGAAGTCGGCCCAACTCGTCGTGCCGGCCGCGGTCGCGCCGCGCAGGACGACGATCGCCCCGGGGAGCGACGGCGCATCCGCGTCTCGCAGCATGGCGACGTAGTCGGTGTCGAGGAAGTCGGTCGTGGTGAAGAGCAGCTTGACCCGCGCGTCGTCGAGGATGAAGGCCGCTTCGTTGCCCTTGAAGCGGGTGTTGAGCGGCACGATCACGCCGCCCGCGCGGTAGATCCCGAGCGCCGCCACGACCCATTCCGTCGTGTTCGGCGCCCACATCCCGACCCGATCGCCCGGCTCGACGCCCGCGCCGACGAGCGCGCGGGCCGCGACTCCGGCCGCGTCGCGCAGTCCGGCGTACGTCAGCCGTTCGCGCTCGTCGACGAGTGCTTCGATCCCGCCGAACTGTTCAGCCGCGCGCGCGAGCGCATCGGGAATCGTCTCAGGAAGCGAATCATGCACGATTCGATAATGTATTCCGTCGAGCAGGAGCGGCGCATTGCCAGGGGTACTACGCATTGCCAGAGGTGCCACGCATTGAGTGAGTCCGGACGCATCACCGACGAAGGTGTCGCGCGCTTGCGCGCGCGCATCGGTGTACCCGAACCGCATCCACTCCCGCCCTACTACCGCATGCCGACGACCGACACCTTCCGGAACGTCGCGGTGGCGTACGGCGACGACAATCCCCTGTGGTGCGACCACGAATACGGGCTCGGCACGCGGTGGGAGAGCCCGATCGCGTCACCCGCGCTGGTCGGCGGGGACACGCTGATCGGCGAAGACGAGGTGCCGGAAGTCGCGCCGGAACACCGCGATCTGATGAAGGGCGACCCGCTGCGCGGCGTGCACGCGTTCTACTCCGCGAGCGCCCGCGAGTGGTGGCAACCGCTGCATCCGCTGCGGCGGTGCTTCCGCCGCAACGCGCTCGTGGCGGCGCTCGACAAGACGGGTGAGTTCGCCGGTCGCGCGATCCACGAGTGGACCGCGCAAGTGTTCCGCGACGAGACCGGCACGATCTTGTCGGGCCAGTACCGGCTGATGGTGCGCACCGAGCGCGAGAAGGCGCGCGAGAAGAA
>JBEVDP010000028.1:0-5927 GCA_040513235.1 Acidimicrobiia bacterium
AATTCGTGCAGGAAAACTTCCTGTCAGCCGACGCGATCGGGGAACGGGTCCGGTCGTCGCGGGCGATCGCGCGCGGTACGGACTGGCTGGCGCGACCGGAAAACGCACGCGTCGTCGCGGGCCACACGGCCGATGTCGTCGTCGGTCTGGCCGACCTCGTGCGCGACGAAGACGTGCACGAACTCCTCGAAACCGAAATGCGCAATGTCGTCGACCGAGTGCCGCTCGCGCCGCTCGCAGGACGCGCGCTCGAGTTGGCAACCGCCGAAGGCCGCCATCAACAGCTGTTCGACGCTGTCGTGCGCGGCGTGCAGCAATATCTCGCCGGCAATCGAGAGTCCCTGCGGCTGCGATTCGGGCAACAGTCGCCATGGTGGCTACCTGGTGCGGTCGAAGACCGGATCTTCGACCGTCTGCTCGATGGTTTCGCAGACCTGCTCGACTCGGTGAGCGCGGATCCGAACCACGAGTTGCGCCAGCACTTCGACGCGCGCGTCACCGAGTTCGCGCAACGCTTGCAGCACGATCCCGAGCTGCGCGACCGCGGCGAACAACTCAAGCACGAGTTGCTCGCCCATCCGCAATTGCGCGAATGGACGGCGTCGGTGTGGACCGACGTGAAGGCAACGATGCGGGCGCAGGCCGACGACCCCGACTCGGCCATGCGGCGCCGAATTGCAGACGCGTTGGCCGCGGGCGCGGCCCGGCTCCGTGACGACCCGCAGCTCCAAGCGAAAGCGGACGACCTCGTCGACTCGGGCGTGCGCTACGTCGTCTCGCACTTCCACGACGAGCTCGCCGCACTCGTGAGCGGCACGATCGCTCGCTGGGACGCCGACGAGACGTCGTGGCGGCTGGAGCTGTTGCTCGGACGCGACCTCCAGTTCATCCGGATCAACGGCACGGTGGTGGGCGGCATCGCGGGCGTCGCGATTCATGCCATCAGCCAGGTGCTGTAGAACTGGCGGATGCGATTCGCGGTCGTCGGCGCGGGCATGGCAGGCATCCTCAGCGCCATCAAGCTGGTCGAAGCGGGCCTAACCGACTTCACGGTCTTCGAGAAGGGCGACCGCGTCGGAGGAACGTGGCGCGAGAACACCTATCCCGGACTCTCCTGCGACGTCCCGTCACACTTGTACAGCTACTCCTTCGCACTCAATCCTGAGTGGAGCCACACGTTCTCCACCGGTGACGAGATACGCGGCTATTTCGAGCGCGTCGCGCGGGATTTCGACGTGGAACGGTTCATGCGCTTCGGCGACGAAGTCGTGTGCTGCGAGTACGCCGGCGGCCGCTGGCACGTCGAAACTGCGGCCGGCCATCGCGACGTCGTCGACGTGGTGATCGCCGCGACCGGGGTCCTTCACCACCCTCGCTACCCGGACATCGACGGGCTCGACACGTTCGCGGGTGCGTGCTTCCACAGCGCGCGCTGGGACCACGATGTCGTTCTCGACGGCGCGCGCGTCGGGGTGATCGGAACCGGCTCGACCGCGGTGCAGATCACGTGCGCGCTCGTCGACCGGGTCGGGCACTACTCCTTGTTCCAGCGCACGCCGCAGTGGATCGTCCCGTCGAGCAACCGCCCGTACACCGCGGAGGAGATCGCAACCTTTCGCGACCAGCCGCATGAGATGACTGACTTGCACGAGAAGCTCTCGACGCTGTTCGCCGATGGGTTTGCGAACGCGGTCGTCGACCGTGACTCACCCGTGCTGCAGATGATCGCCGACGTGTGCCGCGCGAACCTCGAGGACAGCGTCCCTCCGGGGGAGCTGCGCGACCGGTTGCGGCCCGACTACAGGGCCGGGTGCAAGCGGCTCGTCGTTGCCGATGACTTCTACGGCGCGATCCAAGGCTCGAACGCCGAGCTGGTGACCGCGCCAATCGAGCGCGTCGAGCCCGACGGCGTGCGGACCGCCGATGGTGTGCTGCACGACCTCGACGTCCTCGTGCTCGCGACCGGCTTCCAGGTCGACGCGTTCATGCGGCCGATGGGGGTGATCGGTCGCAACGGCGCGCGGCTCGATGAGGTGTGGGCGAAGCGGCCGAGCGCCTACCTGTCGATCTCGATCCCGGACTTCCCGAACCTCTTCATGCTGAATGGCCCCAACGGCCCCGTCGGCAACTTCTCGCTCATCGAGGTGGCCGAGCTGCAGTTCGGGTACATCATGCAGCTGGTCGACCGGCTGCGGGCGGGGGAGTACCGCGCGATCAGCGCCACGCACGCCGCCACCGAGCACCACGAAGCCGCGCGGGCCGAAGCGGCGCAGCACACGGTCTGGGCGACGGGCTGCAACAGCTGGTATCTCGACGATCGCGGTGTCCCCGCGGCGTGGCCGTGGACCTTCGACCGCTTCCGGGAAGAGATGGCCGCGCCCAAGGTCGACGCGTTCGACTTCGTCGCGTAACACCTGGTCAGGGCGATCTTCGCCGTCTGGTCATACGGAATCGGGGTCGCTCCGTAGACCCGGTGTGACCCCGGCCGACCTCGCGACCCCAGCCCGGACGAGACCCGTCGTCGACCGGCTGCTGGCGGCGCTCGCGGGACTGCTGGCCGCAGCGGTGGCGCTGGCTGTCGGCGACCTGGTCGCGGGCTTGTTCCGCGACGTTCCCTCGCCGCGCGACGCGGTCGGGTCCGAGTTCATCGATCGCACGCCCCGCTGGCTCAAAGACTTCGCGATCGATCAGTTCGGCACCAACGACAAGGTCGCACTGCGGGCCGGGATGCTCGTCGTGATCGGGCTCCTCGGACTCGTACTCGGCGCGCTGTCGTTGCGGCGGCGCGTGATAGGCCTCATCGGCTTCGCGGCGTTTGGAATCGTCGGCGCGATCGTTGCCGCACAACGGCCCGTGTCGCAGCCGCTCGACGTCCTGCCGCCGCTCCTCGCGGCGGTGGCGGGGATCGCGACACTCTGGTTCCTCCTCGATCGGCTCGCGCCCGCGGCGGATGCCCGCGCCCTCCCCCCGTCCGCCGCGGGCGTCGACCGCGGTGTTGTCGACAACCTGCGGGCCGAGTTGGCGACGACGAACCGCAAAGGCCTCGACCGCCGCGGCTTCTTCGTCGCCTCGGCCGCGGTTGCCGCGGTCGTCGTCGCGGCGGGCAGCGCCGGCAAGTGGCTGAAGGATCGTTTCGACGTCGCGGCCAGCCGCGACAGCGTCGTGCTCCCGCGCCCGGTGGCCAAGGTCTCCGTCACGCCCGGCACGGCGATCACAACCGACGGCATCTCGCCGTTCTTGACGCCGAACGCCGACTTCTACCGGATCGACACCGCGCTCGCGGTTCCGCAGATCCCGGCCGACTCTTGGCGCTTGAAGGTGCACGGTCTCGTCGACCGCGAGCTCGAGCTGACGTTCGACGACCTGCTGCGACGCAACGTCGTCGAGGCGCCGGTGACCTTGGCGTGCGTCTCGAACGAAGTCGGCGGCGACCTCATCGGAAACGCGACGTGGCTCGGCGTCCCGATCGCCGACATCATCGAGGAAGCCGGTGTGCGGCCGGAAGCCGACCAGCTCAAGAGCACGTCGTCCGACGGCTGGACGTGTGGCACGCCCGTCAGCGCGGTGACCGACGGGCGCGCCGCCTTGCTGGCGTTCGGCATGAACGGTGAACCGCTCCCCGTCGAACACGGCTTCCCCGTCCGCATGGTCGTGCCGGGCCTGTACGGCTACGTGTCGGCGACGAAGTGGGTGGTCGATCTCGAACTCACCACGTTCGCCGACTACGACGCGTACTGGGTGCGGCGGGGCTGGAGCGCGCAGGGACCGATCAAGACGCAGTCGCGCATCGACACACCGCGCCCGCTCGCCAGAGTCGCCGCCGGACGAGTCGCCGTCGCGGGAGTCGCCTGGGCGCAACACCGCGGCATCGACGTCGTCGAAGTCCGCGCCGACGAGGGTCGTTGGATGCCCGCCCGACTCGCGGACGAGCTGTCAGCGGACACCTGGCGGCAGTGGGTTTGGGAGTGGGATGCCACCCCCGGTCGTCACAAGCTCGAAGTGCGCGCCACCGATGCGACCGGCGCGGTGCAACCGGAAGAACGCGTCGAGCCGTTTCCCGACGGCGCGACCGGTTGGCACTCCGTCGTCGTGCAGGTCACCTGAACCTGTCGCAGAACAATCCGGAACCCAAGGAGAAGCAGATCAATGGCAATCAGCACACGACGCAAGGCATTCGCGGGCGGCCTGCTCGTCGCACTCAGCCTGACGCTCGCCGCATGTGGTGGTGACGAGGACGACGGTGCAGTGGCCGGCGGCGACTCCACCGAGACTTCGTCCGACGCGACGAGCGACGACACCGCGATGACCGACGACACCGCAATGACCGATGCGGGCGACGAGATGATGACGGACGCGCCGTTCGGAACTGCGTGCGCGCAGGTCCCGACCGAAGGCGAAGGCAGTGTCGAGGGTATGGCCGACGACCCGGTCGCGGTCGCGGCGTCGAACAACCCGCTGCTCTCCACGCTCGTGACGGCCGTGACCGAGGCCGGTCTCGTCGACACGCTGAACTCGGCCGAGGACATCACCGTCTTCGCGCCGGCAAACTCCGCGTTCGAAGCCCTCGACCCCGCGACGCTCGACGCGGCGATGATGGACCCGACCGGTCTGCTCACCACCGTGCTGACGTACCACGTGGTGCCCGGCCACCTGAGCCCGGACATGCTCGCCGGCGAACACGAAACGCTCGAAGGCGAGACGCTGATGATCACCGGCTCCGGTGAGGAGTTCACGGTCAACGGCAACGCCAATGTCGTATGCGGCAACGTTCCGACCGCGAACGCGACGGTGTACGTGATCGACGGCGTGTTGCTGCCGCCGTCGGCCGCCTGAGTCTCCCGATCCCCCCGGGAGCACGCGATGGGGTGCCCGCGCGATGGCGGGCACCCCAGTTGTGCGAGGTGTGGCAAACATCGCGTTCGTGTCGCACATGCAACCGCAGCTACAGCAGGTAGCCGCCTTGGTGGGCGGCGATCATCGCGGCCGCCGCGGCGTGCGTCGTGGGACCGTACGTGCGGGCCGGCGGAAGGCCGGCGCGGATCGTCTCGACTGCTTCGGCGCTGAGGTTGCACCGCCCGGTGATCGGCTCGATCCCGTACAGGCGCGCCGAGTTGGCACCGAAGATCTTCGCCTTGAGCTCATCGGTGAGCGCGGGGTAGCCGTGCGTCTCCTGGAGCTCCTCGGAGATCTGGAACGTGCGGAGCGCTTGGATCTGGTCTTGCGGCGTGCCGAACCAGATCGAGTCGGTGCCCCACACGACCCGGTCCTCGCCGACGTGCTTGAGCAGCTTGCCCAAGACGTGCGCGGCGAGCGTCGGTTCGCGCATGATGAACCACCACGTGCCGCCGAGTTCCGCGTACACGTTCTCGTTCGGTCCGATGCCTGCCGTCTCGAGTGAGCGGATGAGACGGTCGACGCCTTGGGGCGCGGGATCGGCGGGGTCGTACGGCCCGCCGCCGCCCCCGCCGGGTTCGAAGCCGGAGTGGTAGACGACGAATGACACGTCGGGATTGCGCTGCGCGGCCGGACCGATGTCGCTCGGATCCGCGAGCTCGGGTGTCGAACCGACGATCGACGAGATCCCCTTGTGCGTGCAGATGATCGGTGGGCCGATGTCGCGCACATGATCGATGAAGCGCTGGCCGATCTGCGGTCGCGCCGGGTCGTGGTCGTCGAAGAAGAAGTGCGCGTCGGTGGGTGTCATCGTGTAGATCTTCCAGGCCGCGATGTCGTATGTGTCGCGCAGGTCGGTCATGGCCGCGAGTGCCGCGTCGATCGGCCCGCGGTGCGGGTACGCGCCGCCGTGCATGAGCACGCGGCCGTCGCAGCCGATGCGCGTCGCGACGTCGATGGCGTACGCCATGTCTTCGGCGCCCAGGCCGGTGCCGCCCGGCGTCGGCAGCGCCGAGATAATTGACATCGACGTG
>JBEVDP010000029.1:0-3148 GCA_040513235.1 Acidimicrobiia bacterium
ACGGCGCTTCGTCGAGATACGTGCGCTCGGGGTCGAGCTGTATCGCGCGCAGGTCGGGGTCGCCCATCGCGCCGAGGGTCGACGGGAACCCGCGGCGGCTCATGATCGACGGCTGCCCGCCGATCTCGAGCGCTTCGAGGCCGTTGTCGTCGATGATGAAGCGCAGCGCGCGATCTCGGAACTGCGGATCGATGTAGCGCTCCCACAAATCGGGCGGCTCGAGGATGTGCCCGTCGGCGTCGACCGCACCCGGATGCGACAGTTGCTTGGTCGCGTGCATCGGCTTGCTCATGGCGCGCATCCTTTCCGCTCGGCAGGCCTCAGGTCGGGTCACCAGCCATCTTGGCCAACTCGTGCGGGCCACCGGGGAGATACCCACGCGCCTCGCGGATCGTGGCACCCCACGGGGTCATGATCTCGATCAGTTCGTCGAAGTCGTCGCCGAACGCGTCGATCGCGGCTGCCATCTGCGCGTCGGTCTCGACTTCGACGGCTTCGCGTTGCGCGCGGCCCTCGGTCGACATCGCGTCGCCGTCGAGCAGACCGCGCGACCGCAGCCGCTCGGCCGCGGCATCGAGCTGCTCGTCGCTCCACGCGCGGCTGCGCACGTAACTCCGGGCTGGGAGACCCCAATACTGTTCGGTCAACAATCCGATCTCGGTGGCGTCGAACCCAGACGACGTCCACGCCGCGGTATGCGCGTCGCCGCGGTACTCGCGCAGCATGTCGCCCAGGCGCCACGCGTCACCCATCGGGTCGCCGGGCAGCCCGAGCGAAAGCTGCCCGGCGTACAGCGGGCGGCCTTCGGGCCGGAGCGGTTCCGTCGCGCGTTGCAGAATTTCGGTCACGCGCTTCAAACCCTCGGGTTCCTCGCCGAGTGCGCGAATCAACTGGGCCGTCGCGCCGCGCGTGCGTGCGTCGCAGATTGTCGCGGCGTCGGTGAGTGTCCACCCGTGCGCGACCGACGGGACGACCGCCTCGGGGTTGAACACTGCGAATGCGGCTGCGATCAGTTCGCCGGGCACCTGTCCCATCACCGATCCCCGGCTGCAGAAGTACGCGGGGCCGTCGGGCATGGCGACGCCGCCCATCTCGCCCGGACTCGGGCTGAACCCGAGCTTCTCGTACTCGGCGTGGCACTCGGGCGAGAAGTACACCTGTCCGGTGAACGGCTCGATCGTGGCGCCGAGGGTGCGGGCCTTGGCCGAGAGGGGAGAAAGTTCCATCACGACACCGCTTTTCGCTCAGAGGGCCGCTCGGGCCCCGCCTCCCGCCGGCTTTCGCCGGCGCTCGTCTCAGTTTTCTTCTCGTCGACGTGTTCTGTGATCGCGTTCATGATCGCCATGCCCGCGCGTCCAAAGATCTCGCTGCGCTTCCCGGTCGCCCAGTCGTGCGATGCTCGGGGCGACGCGAGTTGTTTCTTGAAATACGGGATCACTTCCCGTGCGAAGAGCCGGTACGACCGCAACGTCGCTTCGGCGTCGGCCCAGTCGTGCCCGAGCATCAGGAACGTGCCGAATCCACCCGACTGTTCCAGCAACCCTTCGATGTACGCGATCGCGTCGTCGGGGGTGCCGATGACGACGCTGTCGGTCGCGGCGTAGGCCTCGACGAACTCGCGCTCCGATTGCGGCGCACCGTCGACATTGGCAGCCAACGGCACGAATCCAGCTCCGCCGCCGAAGTAGTTGGCGAAGTCCCGGAGCCCGTATTCACAATCGGTGATCGCCTGGTCTCGCGTCTCCGCGATGTGCATCGTGCCGAGCACCCGCCAGTTCCGCCGGTCGGGCGGCGGTTGGTTCGATGCCGCGGCCATCTCGGTGACGACGTCCCACGCCCCGCCGATCGCGGCGAAGCCACCCGGGATCGACAGAGAGAGCGACACGAGACCGACGTCGTAACGTCCCGCGAGTCGGGGCCCGGACGGCGACACCATCGCCGCGACGCAGACCTCGAAGTGCGGGAACGTGAACGGCCGCGTCTGGAGCCTGGCCTCGCGCAGCTTGAACCAGTCGGTCTCGCGCGTGATCGGTTCTTCCGACCGCAACAACGCGAGGATCGCTTCGAGCGACTCTTCCATCATGCGGCGCTGCTCGACCGGGTCGATGCCCATGATGTACGCGTCGGTGGGGAGCGCGCCCGGCCCGGCACCGAAGATCATCCGGCCCCGTGTGAGGTGGTCGAGCAGCACCAAGCGGTCGGCGACCATCCACGGGTGGTGGTACGGCAAGGAGACGACGCCGGTGCCCAACTTGATGTTGCGCGTTCGTTCCGCCGCCGCGGCGATGAACACCTCCGGGCACGAGATCAGCTCGTAGCCGCCCGAGTGGTGCTCGCCGAACCACGCCTCGTCGTAACCGAGCCGGTCGAGTTCGGTCACCCGTTCGAGGTCGTACTCGAGTGCGAGCGTCGGACTCTGGCCGACCGGATGGAACGGTGCGTAGAACGCGCCGAAGCGCAACGGCCAGTCGAGCACGCGCTATCCCTCCGGGTAGATCTGCTTGGCGAAGTCGATCAATGCCGCATTCACCTGATCGGGTGTCTCTTGCTGTACCCAATGGCCCGCGTCGTCGATGACGACGTCGCCGCGATGATCCGTGAGCCAGCCCTCCGATACAGAAGGCGGCGACATGATGAGCACCGGATCGGCACGCCCGCCGATGAACATCGATGGCACCTGCACCTTTGCTCCTTCGAGTTGGGGCGTGAGCTCCCAGTTTCGGTCGAAGTTGCGGTACCAGTTGATGCCCCCGGTGAAGCCGGTGCGCTCGAACTCGTTGGCATAGTGGTCGAGCTCGGCGTCGCTCAACCAGTCGGGAAGCCCGTCCGGTTCAGGTATGCGGTCGACGAACCCGCGCCCGTCGTTCGCCATGAACGACGGGTCGGGTGTGACGTTCGGATCGACCTTCACGCCCGCAAGCATGCGCCGCATCGTCGTGGCGGCGTCGCGTCCAAGATCCGCGTCGGCGACACCCGGCTCTTGGAAGTAGAGGATGTAGAAGAACGAGTCACCGAGCACCGCGCGCATCATCTGGACCGGCGGCATTGGTCCGCGCGGCAGAAAGGGGACGCTCATGCCGACGACACCGGCCACGCGTTCGGGCGCGAGCAGCGAGAGATGCCATACGACCATCGAGCCCCAGTCGTG
>JBEVDP010000030.1:0-4364 GCA_040513235.1 Acidimicrobiia bacterium
CCGCACAAGGCACGACGTGCGACAAGCGCGCAGATACCGCGGCCTACTGGCACCCGACGTTGTACGACGGGGACGAGATCGTCGAGCCGAACTCGCTCGTCGCGTACTACCGCGCCGCGCCCGGTGTCGCGCCCGCGGAGGTCGAAGTGTTCCCGCCGGGACTGGCGATGATTGCCGGCGACTCCACTGCACGCGCGCCTCAGCGGGGCGAGGCCGCGGGCTGGGCGTGCGGCGTGTCGACGCGGTTGTCGTCGACGCCGCCCGACTGCCCGGCGCGTGCGCCGCTCCACATGGTGCTGACCTTCCCCGACTGCTGGGACGGCCGTCGCCTCGACAGTGACGACCACGTCTCGCACGTCGCGTACTCAGCAGCCGGCGCGTGTCCTTCGACCCAGCCGGTGCACGTCCCGCAACTCACCGCGTCGATCGGCTTCCCGATCTCGGGAGCTGGCCACGCGCTGTCGCTCGCGTCAGGCTCGGTGTACTCCGCGCTCGGCGACTTCTTGAACGCTTGGGACCCAGATGGCCTACGGCGCGAGGTCGAAGCGTGCATCAATCGCGACGTCGTGTGCGATCTCGCGTCGAACCGCGCCGAGGAAGCGCCGTTCTTCGCGGACTGACGGCTACTCGACGACGCGGATGCCGCCGATCATCCCCGCGGTCGCCGTGCCGTGCAGCGAGCAGTAGTACGCGTAGTCGCCGGGTTCGTCGAACACGATCTCGGCCGTGTCCTCAGGCTCGAAGTCTTCGGCTTCTACGTCGGCGAACGCGCCCTCCTCGGACGGGATCACGTTGTGTACGTTGCGGCCGTTGTTTTCGAACGTCACCGTCGTGCCCGCGGCAACCTCGACGTACTGCGCCCGGAAGCTGTTGTCGATCGCGTCGATCGTCACCGCCGTGCTAGTGGTCTCGTCGACGAACTCCTGGTCTTCGAGGCTGGCGGCGTCGCTCTCCGAGTCGTCGTCATCGTCGCCACCGCACGCGCCGAGCACGAGGCACGACACGAGGAGAAGTTTCAGGACGCGCATCGCGGGGATCGTATCGACGGTTCGGCGCGGGTGACAGGAGGCGCGACTCGGTCAAATGCGTCCAGGCTTCCCCGACCTTCACATTGCGGCGGGAAGCTCCAGCACATCGCAGAGATGCTCGATGATCGGCCGTAGTCGCACGACCCGCACTGCGCGCCCTACTTCGGCGAGGTGCATCGCCGCGCGCGCCGCGTCGCGTTCGACGTGGTCGCTGTCGAGCACCACCCCGAAGTCGTCGCCACCTGCCGTCACGAGGTACGCGGGTGCGAGCCCGCGCCCGTGCGCATCGCCCGCGGTGCGTGCCCCGTCTGCCCAGCGTTCCGGGTGACCGCCGCGCGGGTCGAGCTCGCGTATGGCTGCCATCGCGACGACGGTCTCGGATGCCCAGCGGTCGCGCGTCGGGCGGCGCCCGAGCGCGTCCGACAGGTTCGCAAGGTGGACCGGCGCGACCCGCGCGTCGACGCCGACCACTTCGGCTGCCTGGGCGTCGGTGAGCAAGTCCACCGCACCACGCTAGCGGCGTGGCATGCGCGCGTTCAGGTCGCGGTCGGCATCGACTGCGCGCACACGATCTGGCGCAGTTCTTCGACGCCGCGGCACACCGCGTCGATCTTCTGCTCCATGGTGGCCAGGCGGTCGGCGTTCTCCTCTTGCTTGGAGGAATGCTTCGCCGGGCCCTTCTTCGACGACCGCTTCGGCGGTACCTGTAGGGCTTGAAGTTGCTCGTAGCACTGGCGCAGCAGGCGCCCGCTGTCCCGTTCCTCGGCGATGTAGCGCCCGAGCAGTTCGCCGGTCGCGATGTCGATCGTGTGGTCCTTGAAGAACCCGTCGAACACATCGGGTTCATCACCCGTGTCGAGCCGGCCGAGCCCGAACGCTTCCATCTTCTCGAGGTCGGTGCATTCGGTCGACCCCGCGGTCTCGAGCCGCTTGGCGCGGCCGGGATCAGCCTTGGTGCGAACCGTGTAGCCGAGTTCGTTGATGCGTTTGGCGAAGCTCATGCCGTGCTCGCCTTCGCGGGAGGCGACCGTCGACAGCACCGCGCAAACCTCGGGGCTCGGAGTGACGGCGATCCACGCGGTCAGGTACTCGTGCGCGGCCGACTCGGCGACGGCGATGGCATTGAGAAGTCCGAGGTAGGTGGGCTTGGCCGACATGGTCCGGCTCCCTTGTTCGGCAGATCCCGCACCTTTCCATGCCGTGTCGGCGTCGGCAACCGCGAGATGACAGCGGCGCGGGGCTCGGCCCAGGATGGCGGGGATGCCCACCACACCGCGGAGGCTCCCGTGACGCGACTCGGCTACCAGATCCCGAACTTCACGTATCCCGGCGTCGGGCCGGCGGAGCTGTTTGAGGCAGTTGCCGCCCAGGGTCGCGCCGCCGATCGCTCGGGCTTCGACACGGTCCTCGTGATGGACCACTTCTACCAACTACCGCTGCTCGGCGCGCCCGATGACTACATGCTGGAGTGCTACACGACACTCGCCGCACTCGCGCGCGAAACGACCCAAGTGCGACTGTCTGCGCTCGTCACGGGCAACACATACCGCAACCCGACCTTGTTGGCGAAGACGGTCACCACGCTCGACATCGTCTCCCAAGGTCGCGCGCAACTCGGAATCGGTGCGGGCTGGTTCGAGCTCGAACACGACTCACTCGGGTTCGAGTTCGGCACGTTCACGGATCGGTTCGAGAAGCTCGAAGAAGCGTTGCTCATCATCCTGCCGATGCTGCGCAACGAGCGGCCGACGTTCACCGGCAAGCACTACTCCGTCAATAACGCGATCAACAGTCCACCAACCGTCGGCCGCGTTCCCGTGATGATCGGTGGGAGTGGCGAACGCAAGACCTTGCGCCTCGTCGCGCAGTATGCCGACGAGTCGAACCTGGTGTCACCGCCCGACGAGATCCCGCGCAAGCTCGAAGTGCTGGCCGCGCACTGCGAAAGTGTCGGCCGTGATCGTTCCGAGGTAAACGTGAGCCAGCACTTGAACGTATGCATCAAGGAGACACACGACGAAGCCGCAACCGATCTGCGCGCCTACCTCGGCGCCCGCGGCATCGACCTCGACACTGCCGACGAGAACCTGCGCGCGATGATCCTCGCCCGCGTGATCTACGGCGATCCCGACGAGGTCGGTGAACGCCTCACCGCGATCCTCGACACGGGCGTCGACGGCATCACGATGAGCTGCCCCGCCAACGGCCACGAAGTCGACCCCGTCGAACTCCTCGGCGCCACCGCCAGCAAGGTCCTCGGCCTCCCCTGACCCGAACTGGCGTCAATTTCACCCGCTGAGCGTTTTATTTCGACGCCGGTTCGTCACGATGCGGCGCATGGGAAGCAGTGTTGACCGTCGAGCCCCGCTGAGGCCGCCTACTCAGTAAGCGATCGGGAGGTGCTTCGGGCCGGAGATGAATGTCGACGGCAACCACTCGGTTTCCGCCGTCGGGCGGATGTCGCCGAAGCGCGTGAGTAGCTCGTTGAGCAGCGCATGGATCTCGATGCGGGCGATGTGCGCACCGAGACAGAAATGCGGACCACCGCCCCCGAACGCGACGTGCTCGTTCGGTGTACGCGCGAGGTCGAGCGTCGCGGCGGTCGGTCCGAAAGCCTCGGGGTCGCGGTTGGCCGACCCGTAGTACATGACGACCTTCTGCCCCGCGGCGATGGGCACGCCGTCGAGTTCGGTATCGCGCTCGGCGGTGCGGCGCATGTAGACGACCGGGCTGATCCACCGCAGCAGCTCCTCGATCGCACACGCGAGCCGCGTGTCGAGATCCTCACGGAGCCACGCGAGGTGTTCGGGATGCGCGAACAGTGTGTCGATTCCGCCTGCAACAAGGTTGCGGGTCGTGTCACCGCCCGCGTCGATGAGCAACAAGAAGAACAGGTTGAAGTCGATGACGTCGAGCTCGCGGTCGTCGACATTGGCCGTCGCGATCAACGTCGCGAGATCATCGGCGGGCTCCGAGCGCTTGCGTTCCCACACCGCGCGCGCGTAGTTGAACATCTCCATCACGGCCATCATCGCCGCGCCCGCTTCCTGCGACTCCGGGGCGGCGTGGATCTTCTCGGTGAGCCCGTAGAGCTCAACGCCGTCTTCGAGCGGGATGCCCAGCATGTCGGCGATGACGTACGACGGCATAAGTCCGGCGATGTCGGTGACGAGATCGCACTCGCCGCGCGGCTCGACGCCGTCGATGATGCGGCACGCGAGCTCCTCGATGCGCGGCCGCATTGCTTTCGCGGCGCGCGGGATGAACTCGCGCGCCACGAGCTTGCGTAGGCCCGTGTGCACCGGCGGGTCCGCGGAGATCATCATCTCGTGACCG
>JBEVDP010000031.1:0-10413 GCA_040513235.1 Acidimicrobiia bacterium
ATCGCGACCGTCCAGCCCTCGTTGACGTCGCCGAGCAGGTTCTCGTGCGGCACGCGCACGTCGTCGAAGAAGACCTCGTTGAAGCCGGAACCGCCGTTCATCTGCTTGATCGGCTTGATCGTGACACCGGGTGCGCGCATGTTCACGATGAACGCGGTGATGCCCTTGTGCTTCTCGGCTTCCGGGTTCGTGCGGCACACGATCTCCCCGAAGTCGGAGTACTGCGCGCCGGAGGTCCACACCTTCTGGCCGTTGAGTATCCACTCGTCGCCGTCGCGCACCGCCATCATCGCGAGCGATGCGACGTCGGAACCGGCACCCGGTTCGCTGAACAGCTGGCACCAAATCTCTTCGCCTCGGAGCAGCTTCTTGAGGTAGCGGTCCTTTTGCTCCTCGGTGCCGCACGCGCGCAATGTCGGGGCGATCATGCCGAGCCCGATCACGAACGCGGCGCCCGGCACGTCGAACTTGGCTTCCTCCTGGCCGAAAATCACCGACTGCATCGCCGTCCCGTTGCGGCCGCCGAACTCGGGTTCCCACCCGATGCGCGCGAACCCGGCGTCGAACTTCAGCGCCTGCCACTGCTGCGCGCGCTTCAGGTAATCGGCTGTCATCCCGTCACCGAGAGCCCCGACCCCGTTGCCCGCCACCTTCGGCGCGTTCTCGGCCAGCCAGGCCTGGCATTCCGCCCGCCACGCCGCCTCTTCGGGAGTGTCGTTGAAGTCCATCAGGAAGCCTCGGCTTTCTCTTCTGGGACGATGTCGATGCGCAGGCCGGGCAGCTGGGTCTCGGTCGCCGCGGATCCGAAGCGGATGCTGCGGGCGCGGGCCGCGGCCGCGAGGCTTTGGGTCATTGCTTCGAGCGTGGCCCGGGTCGCGGGTTCGTCGGCGTCGACGACGAGTTCGGTGAGCGGACGGCCTTGGGGCAACCGCGTGCGAGTGCGCTCGGAACGCACCGCCTGCAACAGGACACGCAGCGTCTCGATCTCGGGCACTTCCGGCGTGAGCGCCGCCGGCGCGTCGGGCCAACGCGTCACGTGGATCGACAGCGCGTCCTCATGCGCGGCGTACATGTACTGGTAGAGCTCTTCGGTGACGAACGGCAGGAACGGTGCGTACAAGCCGAGCAGCGTGCGCAGCACCTCCCACAACGTGGACCGCGCGGAGGCGCGCTCGGCGTCGGTGTAGCTGTCTTCGGTCCAGAACCGGTCTTTGACGAGCTCGATGTAGTCGTCGCAGAACTCTGCCCAGAAGAAGTGGTCGAGCGCGTCGCGCGCAATCGCGTAGTCGTAAGTGTCGAAGCCACGCGCGACGACCGGGAGCAACCGCTCGAGTTGCCCGACGATCCAGCGGTCCTCCGGCGTGCGCTGCGCGATCGAAACGATCGTGCTCGGGTCGAAGTCGGGCGCGTACTGCTCGACGAGGCGGGCGACGTTCCACAGCTTCAGCACCAACTTGCGACCGACCTTGACGTCTTCCTCGTGGTAGCGCAGGTCGTGGCCCAGGTGGCTGCCCGCGGCCCAGAAGCGCAACGCGTCGGCGCCGTACTTGTCGATCACGTCCTCGGGGTCGTACTTGTTGAACTGCCCTTCCTTTTTTGACTCGAGGTCGCGCTTGGAGAACTTCTTGCCCTGCTCGTTCAAGCCCCAGCCGGACATCATCACGTCGGTCCACGGCAGCGTGTTGTCGTGCAGGTGCGACTTCACGAGCGTGTAGAAGAGCCACGTGCGGATGATCTCGTAGGCCTGCACCCGCAATGTCATGGGCAGCGGCGCGGGCGGTGGCCGGTCGGGGGAGTGGGCCCAGTTCGCATTGATGTGCGGTGTGAGCGACGAGGTCATCCACGTGTCCATCACGTCGGGGTCGCCGACGAACGCAGTGCCTCCGCACTTCGGGCACGGCGTGACGGGCGACGACTCCAATGGGTCGACGGGCAGCTCGTCCTCGGTCGCGAGCACGACCGCGCCGCAACCGTCGCAGTACCAGACCGGGAACGGCACGCCGTAGAAGCGCTGACGGGTGATGTTCCAGTCGTACTTGAGGCCTTCGATCCAGGCGTCGAGACGGACTTTCATGTAGTCCGGGTGCCAGTTCAGCTCGACGCTACGCGCGAGCAGTTCGTCGGTGAGGTCGAGCACGCGGATGTACCAGTGCGGTTTCATCTGGAACTCGGTTGGGCGCTGCGTACGCTCCGACACCGCGACCTGCTGTTCGATCTTCTTCGAGCCGCGCAGCGCACCGGCGGCTTCGAGATCCGCGAGGATGCGCTTGCGCGCTGCGTCGGTGTCGAGACCGGCATACGCACCCGCGACGTCGGTCATCTTGCCCGCGGCGTCGACTCCCAAGCGCAGCTCGAGGCCGTCGCGCTTCCAGCGCTGCACGTCGGCGCCGTCACCGAACGTGCAGACCATCATCAAGCCGGTTCCGTAGTCGATCTTTACGTCGTCGTCGGAGAGGATCGGCACCTCGTGGCCCGCGACGGGCACGAGCGCGCGCCCACCCGCGAGCGACTGGTACCGCTCGTCGGTTGGGTTGAAGTAGAGCGCGACGCAGCTCGGGATCAATTCGGGCCGCGTGGTGGAGATGACGAGATCACGGCCGTCGGGCGCTCGGAACGCGATGTCGTGCAACGTGGAGGTGCGCGTGATCGTCTCGAGGTCGGCCTGCGCGAGCGCCGTCTGCATCGACGGGTCCCAGAACACCGGCTCTTCCGACCGGTACACGCGGCCCTTGGCGTGCAGGTCGAGGAACGAAAGCTGCGAGGTGCGACGGCAGTGGTCGTCGATCGTGGAGTACCGCAGACGCCAGTCGACCGACAATCCGAGCTTGCGCCAGAAGCGTTCGTAGCCGATCGCGATCTCGCCCGTCTCCTTCAAGCAGAGCTCTCGGAACTCCGAGCGCGTGGTGCGCGCCTTGTTGATGCCGTACTTCTTCTCGACGAAGCGCTCGGTCGGCAGACCGTTGTCGTCGAAGCCCATCGGATAGAAGACGTTTCGGCCGCGCATGCGCTGGTAGCGGACGATGAACTCCGCCTGCGAGTAAGACATCGCGTGCCCGACGTGCAGGTGCGCCGCAGATACGTAGGGCGGCGGCGTGTCGATCGAGTAGATCTCGCCGGGCGCGTCCGGGTCGAACCGGTAGATCCCGGTGTCCTCCCACAGCTGGCGCGCCCGTTCCTCGATGGCGCCGAGGTCAGGCGTCTTGTCGAGACCCATGAACGAACCTTTTGCCGGATGGGGCCCTGACACTACTCGGGGGTTTCGTCGGGCTCCGACAGCGGAACGGGAGTGCCCTCGCCGGTCGCAACCCCGAACACCCTCCACGTTGGCATCCCCGTCCCGCCGGTCCGCTTCACTGCGCGAGCGAAGGTACGGGCGACACATGTCAAGGGCCAAGGCATGACGTTACGCTCCGCCCATGACGACGCTCGATACGACACCTGCCGCCGATCCCACCGAACTCGGAATCGACACCGATGCCCTCGCCGCGCTCGTTGAGCGAGCGCAGGCCGACATCAACGCCGGCATCGTGCCGTCGTGCCAGATCGCGCTCGCGCGCGACGGCCGTGTCGCCGCGTCGGTGACGCTCGGAGCGGCCGCGCCCGAATCCCGCTACGTGATCTTCTCGTCGACGAAGCCCGTCATCGCGAGCGCGATGTGGATCCTCATCGGCGAGGGCGCGATCGACGTCGGCAAGCGCGTCGCCGAATACATCCCCGAGTTCGGAACCAACGGCAAAGAGGTCATCACCGTCGAACAGGTGATGTTGCACACGTCCGGATTTCCCCACGCGCCGTTCCTCGCGGCGCAATGGGACGACCGCGCGGCTCGGCTCGGGCGTTTCGGCGCCTGGCGGTGCAACTGGGAACCCGGGACGCGTTTCGAGTACCACCCGACATCGGCGCATTGGGTGCTCGCCGAGTTGATCGAACGCGCGTCGGGCCGCGACTTCCGGGAGTACGTACGCGCCGAAGTCCTCACGCCATTGGGCCTCACGCGGCTGCAGATCGGCGTCGCGCCGGCCGACCAGGGCGACATCAACGAGCTCGTGCTCACCGGCGAGCCGACACCGACCGAGGTGCTGCAGGAGTTGCTCGGCATCGATGCGTGGCCGGTGACCGAGGTGACGCCGGAAGCGCTCATCTCGTTCAACCAGCCCACGGTCCGCGGGGTCGGCGTGCCGGGTGGCGGCGGGATTTCGACCGCGGCGGAGCTCGCGCTCTTCTACCAAGGCCTGCTGCACAATCCCGCGGGAATTTGGAAGGGCGAAGTCCTCGACGACGCCAAGACGGTCGTCCGGAACAACAAGAAGGACTGGTTGCGCACGCCCGCCAACCGCACGCTCGGCCTCGTGCTCGCCGGCGACGACGGCCGGTCGAACATGCGAGGGATGGGCCGCACGGTTTCGCCGCAGTCCTTCGGCCACAACGGCGCGGGTGGGCAGATCGCGTGGGCCGATCCCACGACCGGGCTCTCGTTCGCATACCTCACGAACGGCCTGGACCAGGACCAGATCCGCCAATCCCGCCGCACGACTGCGCTCGCGAGTCGCGCCGCGGTGTGTGTCGCTGCCGGGTAGCTGGCGCCCGAGCTTGCGCATCAGGGACGTTGACGTACCATTGCCTGAGGCCCTTGCACGGCGAGTGCAGGTTTGAGGTCTGGGGGGAACGTGGACGTTCGCAAGATCGGCATTTGGATGGTCGTCGTGGGCGGCGCCGCAATGTCGACCGGACTCATCGCCGACGCGGTGCGGCACGCCGACGATCCGACGTTGGCGGCGCGTGAGGGCGTCTTCGACTTCTCGAACTTCTCGCATGCGCTGTTCTTCGGCGGGATCTGTGTTGCTCTGCTCGGCGTCCTCGCGATCTTGTTCGGCGAGCCGCTCTACCGCCCCAGCGCGCGCGTCACCGTGGGCCGCCGACTGTTGCAGGTGGCCGCGCCCCTCGCCGCCGTGCTGTTGATCGCCGGTTGCGCGGCTTCGTTCAGCGACTCGACGCTCGGCGATCCCACCGCGACCGAGGTCGTCGTGGCCGCGGGCACGGAAGCCGCCGCGACCGAAGGCCACGCTCACGGCGAAGAGGAAGCAACGACGGAGGGCGCGGCCGACGGCGAAGAAGGACACGGCCACGCCGAGGGCGAAGGGGAAGAAACCCCAGCCGCCGGTGAGACGAAGCAAACCTCGCACGGCGAGATCCTCGCCGGCACCGCCACGGGCGATTCGCCGTGCGAGATCGCGTCGCCCACGCCCGCGTCGCCGGGCCAGATCGGTACCGGTGAGGCCGGCTCCGAAGCAGAAATCGGCGAGCACGGCGCCCGCGGCATGGTGAAGCAGGAGCCGATCACGAAGGAACAGCGCGAAGCACTCGAAGCCGAGATGGCGCAAGCGCGCACCGTGATCGACGCGTACCCGACGGTCGCGGCTGCCGAAGCCGCGGGCTACCGCCGGTCGACGCCATACGTGCCCTGCATCGGCGCGCACTACACGAACATCGCCCTCGTTTCGCGGTTCGACACGACGAAGCCGTCTGAACTGCTCTTCGACGGCACCAACCCCGACTCGCAGATCGTCGGGCTCAGCTACCTCGTGTACAACCGGGGCGGCGCGCCCGAAGGCTTCACTGGTCCGAACGACCACTGGCACCAGCACAACGCCAACGGCGGACTGTGCTTCTCGAACGGCGGCGGCGCCACGGTGATCGGCGGCGAGGAACTCACCGAAGCGGAGTGCGAGGACCGCGGCGGTACCAAGCGCGAGCTCACCGATATCTGGATGGCGCACGCGTGGGTAGCGCCCGGCTTCGAGTGCAGCTGGGGCGTGTTCGCGGGTGAATGTCCCGAACTCGGTGGCAGGGCCGGCGGCACGGCGTGGGACGAACCCGCACCGGCGAACTGACCCACGCGCGCTCAGCCCAGCGGGCTCCAGCTCGCGCTCCGCAACAACCGGCTTTCCCAGTCGTCGCGCACGTCGAGCGCGTCGTGCATCCACGTCCCCGGTCGCTTCACCTGAGCCGGTAGTTCCGTGGTGAACAGCGCGGGGAGCCGGTCGGGGTGGTCGACGCGTTGCCAGAGCACGATCTCGCGCCGGCGCGGCGCACCGAGGGCGGCTTGGAAGACACCGAGCAGCGTGAGCAACGAGCGCGCCGAGCGCTGCTCGAGACTCGGCGCGTAGTGCGTGCGCGCGGCTTCGAGATACGCGTCGAGCTTCGCCTCGTACGGCCATGCGCTGTCTTCCATGTAGAGCACGGGGTCGTGTTCGCGGCCATCGGTCGGAATCGACGTGATGTCGAGGTCGTGCAGCGGTGACCAGTCGAGCGCCACGAGGAGCTTGCCTGCGACCTCATGGCGGAGTTGGTCTGCGTCGGCTGCCCACGTCCGCAGGTCGCCCTGCTGGACGCGACTGACGAGCCGTTCGTAGGCGGCGCCATCGCGCAGCGCCGTGAGCGTCACCACGTGGTAGGCGCGGCCGGTGCCGTGGGCGAGCTTGAGGTAGTAGGCGAGCCGGGCGTCGTCGTTCTGGCTCAGGGCCGGCATCCAGCCGGTCCGCATCGCCGCCTCGAAGGCATCCTCGTGACGGCCGGCGACCGTATGGACCTCGTGGAGCCACAACATCGGCGCAGTTTGACGCACTCAGCCGTCGAGCCGCTCGGCGATGTAGTCGATCGCCCGGGTGAGCCGCTCGAGATCGCTCGGCTCGATCGCGGGGAACAGCGCGATGCGGAGCTGGTTGCGGCCGAGCTTGCGGTAGGGCTCGACGTCGACGATCCCGTTGGCGCGCAGTGCGCTCGCGATCGCGGCCGCGTCGACGCCGTCGAAGTCGATCGTCGCGGTGACGTGGCTGCGCGCCTCCGCGCCCGAGACGAAGGGTGTCGTGCGCGGGTTGGTTTCGGCCCAGCCGTAAACGATGCCGGCGGCCGTGTCGCAGCGCGTCGCCGTCCACTCGAGACCGCCGTTGCCGAGCATCCACTCGACCTGGTGCGCGAAGAGGAAGAGCGTCGCCAGCGCCGGCGTGTTGTACGTCTGGTCCTGTCGAGAGTTGTCGAGCGCGATTCCGAGGTCGAGCGACGGCGGTATCCAACGGCCGGATGCGGCCAATCGCTCGATGCGTTCGACACCGCCGGGCGACGCGCACGCGATCCACAGACCGCCGTCGGCGGCGAAGCACTTCTGCGGGGCGAAGTAGTAGACGTCGAACGCCGTGGGATCGACGCGCAGCCCGCCCGCGGCGGACGTACCGTCGACGACCGCGATGAACTCGCCGTCGGCGGGGCGGTGCAGCGGCACCATGACGCCGGTCGACGTCTCGTTGTGCGGGTACGCGTAGACGTCGCCCATCACCTTGTCGAGGCGGGCGGCGACCGCACCCGGTTCCGTCTCCACGACCTCGGGTGCGTCGAGGTGTGGCGCGTTCTTGGCGACGGACGCGAACTTCGACGAGAACTCGCCGAGCACGAGGTGTGAGCTGCGCTGGTCGATGAGGCCGAATGCGGCTGCGTCCCAGAACGCGGTCGATCCACCGTTGCCGAGCACGACCTCATAGCCGTCGGGCAGCGAGAAGAGCGTCTGGACGCCCTCGCGGATCCGGCGCACAACGGATCGCACGCCGTCGCGCCGGTGACTGGTGCCCATGTAGCCGTGGGCGGCGTCGGCGAGCGCGGCGACCGCTTCGTCGCGCACGAGCGACGGGCCCGAACCGAAGCGGCCATCGGCCGGGCGGAGGTCGGGCGGGATCACGATGTCGGCGGCACTCACCACGTCACGATAACGAATCGAGCCGCGGGACTCGGCTGTTTGTCTCGGTGCCCGGTGGTTGTCAGGTAAAGGAGAGCACGTCGTCGAAGCCCTCTTGCAGGCACTGCACCAGCACGTCGGCATCCGGTACCGCGGTCGTGTCGACCACGATGCCGATGCAGCACACGTCGCAGTGCGAGATCAGGCCGATGTTCAAGGCGGCCCCGCTGGGCGGCGCAAACGCATACAGCCGCTCGACGCGCGCGCCGGCGCTGTACACCGGGATCGGCGCACCGGGCACGTTGGTGGCGACGAGGTCGCAGCACTTGAGCATGCTGCCGAACAGCGCGGTTGTGGTCGAAGTCGGCAGTCGGTTGAGCACGCCCGCGAGCGCGCTCGTCATCTGCAGCGCGGGCTCCGCTCGCCACGAGCGCGCGATCGCGCCGAGCGTCCGCGTGCGTTCGCCCACGTCGAGGATGGTGGCCGGCACCGGGAAGCGTGCGGGCGCGAAGCGGTTCCCCGCGGCCGGATCGTCGCTCGTGCGCAGGTTGATCGGCATCGTCAGCCGGAGCGCTTCGAGCGGCGCGCCATGGCGGTCGTGGTAGCGCTGCAAGCCGCCGACGACCGCCGCAAGGAAGACGTCGTTGACGGATCCCTGTGCGGCCTTGCCCGCGCGCCGCATGTCGTCGAGCGAGACGTCGAAGTGTGCGAGGCGGCGGCCCAGTCCGCGCTCGCGCATGATCGGCGACATTGGCGCGGTTGCCGGCGCGAGCATCTTGGCGATGGAACGCACGTTGATCGCGAGGTTCGCCCCAGTCCCGACGGGGTGGCGTACCGCTCCGAAGGAAGTCGAGATGACGGTGCCCGGGACCCTGCGCACGATGCCGAGGGCGCGCCGGCGCGAGTGCCGGAGCGAGTCGCGCACGAGGGCGATCGTCCCGAGTCGTTCGCCGATGGGTACGGCGGGAAGCGTTGCGTCGTCGGTCGTCGCGGCCGTTTCGGCGGGATGGCGTTCGAGGTCGATCAACTCCGTGAGCAGTGCCATGCCGCCGACACCGTCGGTGACCGCGTGGTGCACCTTCATCGCGAGCGCGGCGCCCTCGCCGTCGAGCCCCTCGAACAAGGTGAACTCCCACAGCGGGCGGGCCCGGTCGAACGCGGCCGACGCGATCGGTTGCAGCGCGTCGAGCAGCGCTCGGCGGTCGCCGGGCGCGCTGAGCCGCACGCGGCGGAGGTGGAAGTCGAGGTCGAACGATTCCTCGACGACCCACCGCGGTGGTCCGAGGCGGAATGGGGGTGAGAGCACCCGCTGGCGCAGGCGCGGGATGACGCGTGTCGCTCGCTCGATGCGCGCCCGCAAGCGGTTCCAGTCGGGTGCGCGGTCGAGGATCGCGACCGCGAGGATGGTCGACCGGAGGATCGGGTCCTTCTCGATGTTCCACATGAGGGCGTCTTCGTCGCTCATGTGGCGTTCGAAACGAGCCCCGGTCATCGGCCCACCGTACTCACATCAGATTTGTGGAATTAGTCGTCGACGGGCGTACGGTCGACGTCGGCCGCGAGCAGTTCGAACTCGCCGTTGCGAAAAACGAGCATGGTCGGGCGGCCTTGCAGCGGCGGGCGCAGGTCGCCCCGGCTCATGTCGACGCGTACCGACACCGTCCGCCGGCCGGACGCAGTCAGCATCGTGACCCGATCCGAACCGCCCCACTTGAAGGCGGAGGCCGGCAGCGTGAGCGACTGGTATGTCGAGAACTTCGGCTGCTTCCCTGCTCGTCGTTGCAGCGACGCGGCAACCCGCTCGGTGATTGGCCGCACGAACCCGTCGGGCAACTTCGCCCGCTCGACTTCGGCTCGCACGAGATCACGCAGCGGCGCTCCTTCGAACACCTGCTGTTGGAGCGCGGCCGCCCGCGCCATGTTCGACGCGCGGTTCACCCGCTCGAGCGTGGCGGCGAGCAGTTTGTGCTGCTCGGGATCAGGAAGGAGGGAGACCTCGTCGACGGCTGCCATCGGCCGGACAGCGTATCGCTCTCGACAAAAGCGGATATAGAGTATCCGGGATATGAAGCTCAGCGACGGCGTGGAGTGGGGCGTGCACGTGTGCACGCTGCTCGCGGCGGTGCCGCCCGACAACGCGTTGCCCGCGGCCAAGCTCGCCGAGTACCACGGTGTCCCTTCGGCCTATCTCGCCAAGCATCTTCAGGCCCTCGCGAACGCCGGCGTGTTGGAGACCGTGAAAGGCCCGCGCGGCGGCTACCGGCTGGCGCGGCCTGCGGCCAAGGTCACCGTCCTCGACATCGTCGAGGCGATCGACGGCGAGGAGCCCGCGTTCCGGTGCACGGAGATCCGGCGCCGGGGCCCGACCGCGGTCGCGGCGCGGGAGTACGCCGGCTTGTGCGGCATCAACCGCGCGTTCCTGCGGGCCGACGACGCGTGGCGCGCCGAACTGCGCGCGACAACGGTTGCGGAACTCGTCGGCGTGGCCGTGAAGGACGCGCCACCCGCAGCCCTCCAAAAGGCGGTGCGCTGGATGGCGGCCACAGTCCGAGCGACTTAGCGCCTTCGCGTCCGAGCGACTTAGCGCCCGGCGCGGGGCCGCTTGCCGTGGTTCGCCTTGTTGCGGCGGCTCCGCAGCTTGCGCTTCTTCGTCTTCTTCGACATAAGGGCGAGAGACTACCTCCCCG